>NZ_CAVK010000098.1 GCF_000382885.1 Sphingobium indicum BiD32 | reverse complement strand
TGTTGAGTTGCACTGAGAAGTGACCCGGGAGGGTTATAAGTTTTCACTGAGAATTGACCCATGTTTTCCTCGCCCCTGGCTGACAGTCAGGAGGCATCGGAGTGATCGACATGGACCTACTCAGTGTGATCCGCCGCTGGCATTTTCGGCAAGGCATCCCCATTCGCGAGATCCGGCGGCGGACTGGATTATCGCGCAACACGATCCGCAAATATCTGCGCGATGACGCGGTGGAGCCGACGTTCAAGGTTCCCAAACGGCCGAGCAAGCTTGATCAGTTTGCAGAAAAACTGACGACGTGGCTGCGGGTGGAATCTGGCAAGTCGCGCAAACAGAAGCGAACAGCCAAGCAGCTACATGCAGATCTGGTTAAGCTGGGCTACGAGGGATCATACAGCCGTGTTGCCGCCTTCGCCCGCTCGTGGAAGACCGAACGCCAATATGAAAAGCAAACCAGTGGGCGCGGCACATTCGTACCGCTGATCTTCCAGCCCGGTGAGGCCTTTCAGTTCGATTGGAGTGAAGATTACGCCCTTCTGAATGGCCGGCCTACCAAGCTGCAGGTGGCCCATACCAAGCTCTCCCACAGTCGGGCGTTCATCACGCGAGCCTATCTGCTGCAAACGCACGAGATGTTGTTCGACGCACTGACGCAGGCCTTCCGGGTGCTGGGCGGCGTGCCTCAGCGTGGAATATTCGACAATATGAAGACGGCTGTAGACCGGATCGGCCAGGGCAAAGTCCGACAGGTCAATGCGCGGTTCGCTGCCATGGCCAGCCACTACCTGTTCGAAACGGATTTTTGCAATCCGGCCTCAGGCTGGGAGAAAGGTCAGGTCGAGAAAAACGTTCAGGATGCGCGTCGACGGTTATGGCAGCCAATGCCCAACTTCCCAGATCTTGATGCCCTCAATGCCTGGTTGGAAGAGCGGTGCATCGCACAATGGGGAGAAATCCAGCATGGCGTCCTCCCCGGCACAGTTGCCGATGTGCACGCCGTTGAGATTATCAGCCTGATGCCGATGGGGCGGGCCTTCGATGGCTTTGTCGAACATACCAAGCGCGTGTCGCCGACCTGCCTGATCGCGTTCGAGCGCAATCGCTATAGCGTTCCTGCATCCTTTGCGAACCGGCCAGTGAGCCTGCGGGTCTATCCTGATCGGTTGGTCATCGCGGCCGAGGGGCAAATCTTGTGCGAGCACAACCGGATTATCGACCGTTCTCACCAGAAGCCGGGGCAGACGATCTATGACTGGCGGCACTATCTGGCAGTTGTTCAGCGCAAGCCTGGCGCTTTGCGCAATGGGGCGCCATTCCTCGAAATGCCCGAAGCCTTCCGGCAACTGCAGGGGCATCTGCTCAAGCGGCTCGGTGGTGACAGGGAGATGGTCGAAATCCTCGCCCTTGTTCTACAGCATAACGAACAGGCTGTGCTCAGCGCCGTCGAACTGGCCCTCGAAGCTGGGGTGCCGACCAAAACCCACATCCTCAATGTTCTGCACCGCCTGATCGATGGCAAGGCTCCACCGGCATCCCCAATCGATGCCCCGCAGGCCCTGCGCCTCGCCCAGGAGCCTGTTGCCGATGTCGAACGCTACGACACGCTGAGGGCGTTACGCCATGCGTCATGATCCGGCCAGCGCCGCTGTGGTTGTCATGCTACGTGGCCTCAAAATGTATGGCATGGCGCAAGCCGCTGGTGATCTGATCGAGCAGGGCGCGCCAGCCTTTGATGCTGCCGTTCCGATCCTCTCACAGCTTCTCAAGGCGGAGATGTCCGAGCGGGAGGTCAGGTCCATTGCTTACCAGATCAAGGCAGCCCGGTTCCCGGCCTACAAGGATCTGGCAGGCTTCGACTTTGCCGTCAGTGAGGTCAACGAGGCGCTCGTGCGTCAACTTCACCGTGGTGACTTTATGGATAGCGCCGACAACGTCGTACTGATCGGCGGACCAGGCACCGGCAAAAGCCACATCGCGACGGCTTTGGGCGTCCAGGCGGTTGAGCATCACCGCAAAAAGATCCGCTTCTTCTCCACCGTCGATCTGGTCAATGCGTTGGAGCAGGAAAAGGCCGCAAACAGAGCGGGCCAGTTGGCCGAGCGTCTGTTGCGCCTCGACCTCGTCATCCTTGATGAGCTGGGATATCTACCCTTCAGCCCTTCAGGCGGGGCCATGCTGTTCCATCTGCTCAGCAAACTCTATGAGCGGACCAGCGTTGTTATCACCACCAACCTGAGCTTCAGCGAGTGGTCCAGTATCTTTGGCGATGCCAAAATGACCACCGCCCTGCTGGATCGCCTCACGCATCATTGCCATATCCTTGAAACCGGCAATGACAGCTTCCGCTTCAGAGCCAGTTCCGCCGCCCCAAAATCCAGAAAGGACAAATCACCCGCTTGACCCTGCTCGTCGCAGGCAGCACATCATCCACGCCCACCCGGGTCACTTCTCAATGAAAATCCCGGGTCACTTCTCAGTGCAACTCAACACGAAGGTGTCTTGCGGCCCAACTGGCCATCCCTCGCAGCTACAGCGATTCCCAGTTCACGCGGCTCAATCCCGAGCCAGCGAGCGAGACTTTCCCGCAATGCGGCCCCGAGCGCCCAGGCAGCACCGTCGTTTTCAAGCCCTGGCACTTGGATCTCGACCACGTCGGTCAGAACCTCGTGTCCCAGTGCCAAGGGGCGCGTAATCGCGTATCCCTGATCATTGCCCGGACAGCGATCGATCGCCTTCTTGTCGCGCGGCGTAAGCGGCCAGTGATCCTTGAGAGCATCTGTACCCGCTTCTCCGGCTCGTCCGCACTCGAGGCAGATCTCGTAGCCCTTGTCGTTTGGTCCGCGCGAATGGTGGTAGATGTAACCATCGTGCGAAGCACGGATACGCCCACTTTCCGGCTGCAGAAGGGGCTGCCACAAGGCGGCTCCGACGCTGACCTTTGGTGACTTGGGCTCGATGTAGACCGCCTGGTCGGTGTCGGCATGGGGCTGCGCGTTCCAGTCAACCCTGAAACCGGCGGGCTCGAGGAATTGCTCCGTCTTGACGTTCGGATCGCCGCAATGGTCGCAACGCTCAGGCATTTGATGATCGGAGCCGGCCCCGCCGCATTGATCGCACCACCAAGCCCAGCGCAAGTTTTGCGGCTCGCGCTGGCCGCTATCAATCGGGCTCAACCAATTGAGCGTTACGCCGGCCGACTTCCAGACGAGGCCATCAACCACAACCTCGGCACCAGGAGCATATTCACGGATTGCAATGTCGGCATTGCGAGTTGGGCATTCATAGCGGCGATCTCGCGTACCCTCCTCGTCCGAGCGATGGCGATCCTGCGCCTTCTGGGTTTCAGCGCACAAGGTATCGAAGGGAACAACGGCGGTAGGAAACCCGCTTCCCGGGATCAGTGAACGATTTGCCAGCTCCTTGAGCAGAAACTCCTTGCACAGGCGCCGGGCCTGGAACTCGATTGCCTTCTTTGCAGGACCTTCCAGCGCATCTGCATCGTCCTTCAGGCGCTGCCAGGTCCGTCGGAAGCTTGCGGCCTCCTGTTCGAACATCACAGCCGTGTGCTCACGGATCGCGGTGTCGAATTCGAGACCAGTACCCTTCAGCAGGCGTTTGAGCCCAGCGTCTGTGTTTGCAGCAGTAGTGGGCAGTCGAACCCATTCGCAGAAGGCGTCCACGGGCGGCAGCCCTTCGAAAGGTCGAAGGTCGGCGCGGCAGCCGAAGAAGTCGCCCGTCTTGGTCCGGGCGAACTCGCCATCCACCTCTCGGAACCATTGGGCGAGCAGATAGGCATTCGCGTGGCGCAGAGCGATCCGGTCCGAATCCAGAGACACGCGCGGCGATGCGAGCTTGCGGGCAAGGTAGCTGGCCGGATCGGCGAACGTTTCCAGATCGAGCGGGGTGTTGCGTGCAAGCGTCAGGCTCGTCGAAAACCCTTGGCCCCGTCGTCCCGCTCGACCGGCGCGCTGGTTATAGTTGGCAATCGAGGGCGGAACATTGGTCATCAGGACCGCCTCAATCGAGCCAATATCGACGCCCATTTCCATCGTCGTCGAGCAGGCAAGGAGGTTGATGTCGCCTTGCTTGAACTGCTCCTCGAAGTCCCGGAGGCGATGCGGAGGCTGCTGCGCGCTATGCTCTTCAGCACGCAGATAAGGGGTCGCAAGCGCTGCCTGATCATGGAGGTGAGTCCATAGAT
Organism: Sphingobium indicum BiD32; assembly: GCF_000382885.1. Classification (GTDB taxonomy): domain Bacteria; phylum Pseudomonadota; class Alphaproteobacteria; order Sphingomonadales; family Sphingomonadaceae; genus Sphingobium; species Sphingobium japonicum_C. Next base: position 13,915 of record NZ_CAVK010000098.1, on the reverse strand, counting down.
GCAGGCCGCGTAGGGACCGCACCAGCTCATTGTCACCCAGCCAGTTGACCAACCTTTGCTTGGTCTCGGAATTGAGCGGCCGGGTATGCGGCAGCTTCGGGAATTCGACTTCCGCGACCACCTTGCCGTCGAACCTTCCGGTTCCCGTGGTGACAAGGTTTGGCGAACGGCCGAACACGAGCCGGGGCAACACCCGCCGCGTAAGCGGGCATTGCCAGGCTTTCGTCACGGCCTCGATCTCTGCGGCCTTCTCCAAACGCAAACTGTATGTTCCGCCGACACCGGTGAGAAGCGGCGCCATGTGTTCCCACGCTGTGCGAAGGAGTTGATTGATTTCGTGGCGATCGCGCGGCTCCGAGATATCCAAACCCAGGGCGGTAGCAAGAAGGAGGACGGAGTCTGGCTGGCGGCCCTTCGTGTTGACCGAGGGCCAAATGAGATCTCGCTTCGCTCCGGGCGGCTGGTCGGGACCAATAACGTTCCTCGGTCGGGCCCTACCGGGCATCCAACGAGCATCCGCGTCATCGACGTCCAGCGCGAACTGACCTCGCAAATAGTCAACCATGAAGTACAGGAAGTCGCGCCAGTCCTCGATTGAGTAACCTTTTGCTGCAACGGCCTCAGGCAGCTTTTCTTTGCCGATCCGCTCGATATCGGGGAAACACAAGCGTGCAAGACCCAGCGTTTCCATGGCGTTGGCGTTACGCGGTCTGCGCGCAAGTTCACGCAGCATCATGAAGCGCGCGAGAGCTTCGCGATTGTCATGATAGCGCTCGCTGCGATCAAGGTCCCAGACCTTGGCCATCATGCCAATCGTCGGCTCCGAGGCCAGCGCCGATACCAGTTCCTTCCAAGCAATGCCGGCTGCGCCGACCCCGTTAAGCTCGGCGTCGATCTTGGCGATGTCGTCCTTGAACGAAGGCATTTCATCGACGAGGCTCGCGAGCTTTGCACGCTTCTGGATTAGTTCCTGCCGCTTTTCCTCCGGGAGGTCGCTGCCTTGCGCCGCCTTCTGCACCGCATGGTAGATGAACCCGCGAACAAATCCGCGCTCACCGTTGGTCTCGATATTGGCGGCAAACCGGGCTGTGCCCTGTCGGCTATCGGAGAAGCTGATGAGCTGGCGACCATCGAAAGGCAAAGCATGCTCTGCGTGGTGCGGTGAAACACCCTCCAGGAGGATTGGCGCTGCATTCTGGGTCAGAAACGGCGTGCCAAAACGGAAAGACAGCATCGCAGGCCTTCCGTGGCGCTTGTTGCTGAGGCACGTAGGGCAGCGACCCTCGTTCAATTGAGTCAGCTGGAATTGGCCCGCGCCATCGTTCAATTCGCCGCTGATGACGTCAAATCCAACAGGCGTCGATTGGGACTGCACATTGATAGCGATCAGACGCGGATGCCCGATGCCATCAGGTTGCCGCTCTTCCTCCTCGTCATCCTCATCCTCATGGTCGCGATCGCGGTAGCTGTTTTCGCGAAACTCGTCGGTGTCTTGATCGCTTCGCCGCGGCAAGACCCTGTCACCCAGATCGTCCGCAGGCAGGAACGGCTCGCCACAATCCGGGCAGCTCTGGATCTCAAACACAAGCGACTGGCAGTGCGGGCAACTGTCTTTCTGATCAAACAGGACGGGGCCAAACGGCCAGCCCTCCGGCCGTGTGCCTCCAGTGCAGTCCGAGCTAATGCAGGTCCACAGGCCAGGAATCGCGCGCGTGAAACTGTGCGCGCGCATCGGCAGGACCGGTCTCGCCTCGTTGGCATTGTGCGCAGACAGGTCGAGTAGGATCTTTTCGGCAGACGTCGTCACAGACGACAGCGACGAGATGGTCTGCGGCTTTTCTTCGAGCATCTCGGCTACCACGCGGGCCGCCGGATCGTCTGATGCGGTCAGCACCTTCGAAAGGTCCACCGGTTGCGGCTTGCCGATCACAACATGGGTGCGATCGAGAGGAACGCCGGCGATATCGGAGAGAAACCTCTGGAGCGAAGCAACCGCCTCCGCGTCATCCGCCGACCCTATCGTGGCTGAGGTTGCCACAAATCGGACCTGATCGGGCGTCACATCGAACGCATTCATGACGCGTCGGAGCAACAGGGACAGCTCCGCAGCGGCTGAACCGATGTAGCTGTGCGCCTCGTCGATCACGATCCAACGCAGCTTGCCCCGAGATGCATCGAGTATCTGACGGTCCTCACGACGGATCGTCATGTACTCCAGCATCGTCTGGTTCGTGACGAGGATGGGTGGCGGATTTGCGCGAAGGGTTTCACGGTAGAGAACCTGATGCGGGATTTCGTGCTCGGCCTTGTCGCGGCTTGATTTCCGCGCCGTTCCCATCAGCCCATTGTAGAGTCCGAAGCGTACATCGCCGGTCAGCGGTTTCGTCCAGGCCGTGAGACGCTTCTCCTGGCTCGCGATCAGCGCATTGAGCGGATACAGCATGAGGGCCCTCACGCCCGTCAGCTGGCCCTCTGCTTCAGACGCGCGGACCAGGTCATCGAGCAGCGGCACGAGGAAACACTCGGTTTTGCCAGAACCGGTTCCACTGGAGACCAACACGGATTGAGGGTCGGCACTGCTCAGCAGCTCCCAAGTGCTCAGCTGGTGGGCGTAAGCCGGATAGTCGAACCGCAATTCCTTATCCGGCGTTTGCGTGATCGCTTGAATCGTGCGGGGATGGAGCAGCGAGGCTAGTTCATCAGGGCTTTTGCCGGACGAAACATAGCCCGGCGCGGCCTGAAAGAGCTGTTCCGACAGCAGAGCACCCTTTGAGGGATCGGTGCTGGCAAGATTGTGGCGAAGGAAAGCGTTCAGACCCTCATGCCTGATGCCTGCCCGCGACACGACCGCTTCTGCGAGGCCGGCCCGCAAGCGCCGATGGACATCCATCGGCGACAGACGAGCAGGCTGGGGCATATTGTTAGCGGTCATTCTTAAGCTCCGTGAGGGCGTAGCCATAGGCCTTGGCAAAGTATGCAGGATGACGTCGCTCGACGTCTTTCACCGTGAGAATCTGTCCCTTGTCGAGTGTGATCCGCCCCATTGCCGCCAAGGCTGCCACAAACGGTGCATCAAAGACCCGCATGAGGGATTCGAGGAAATTTTCCTTTGGGAGCAGATCGTGGAAGGAGGGACGGAAAGGGTTGAAGCCGCCAGCGTCCGTGCTGATGCCCTCGCTGGTATGGTCGGTGAAGTGACTGCGCACGTCCTCCCAGGTCGCCGGCGAAAAATCGCGACAAATCAGCGGGGCCAGCTGCGGTGCGCGCGCTGCGATTTCATTCTGGCGCTCAGTGAGCCTCGTTAACGCCCATTGGGGATCGTCCAGCCGGGTAACGAGATAGTATCCTTGGGCCTGGAAAGCAGCATCCCATGCGCCGTAAGGCAAAAGGGTCCAGCTCGAACAAAGCCCGTCGAACAATTCGAGAATGGTCGACAAGTGCTGCTCTTCACAGCGGTACAGCAACAGGGGAGCAAGGGCACCGGCGTGTACCAGTTTGCTGAATATCTCGAATGTCTGTGGTGGGAGCCCGTTGAGCGACAAGGCCAGCTTCATGACGACCTGGATCGTCTGACTGGCCTCGGCCGTCGTCGGATCATGAGCTATTTCGCCGACGAGGGACTGCAGGTCCTCTTGCGCCTGAACGAATGGCTGGGCCATGGCCCGGCCAAGTCGATGCTGCGGAACTTCGTGATCCGGATCGCCTGAAACAAATTTGGGCCGAGTGAGGACGCGGGAGCCCTCGCGGAGATAGACAAGCCAATCACCATTGAGGCGCGGCAAGTGAATCAGCTGGCCTCCAAGGCCACTCTGCAGACCGTCGTAACTGCCAAATTCGAGCTCTTTCTCGGGAGCCCCAAGGGAGCGGCCGCACACCCGAACATCCTCACCGACTATCGCGGTTCTCGGACGGAGCCCTCCGTTTGGCTCCCACTCGAGGGTGTTTCCAAACTCCGTGACATACCAGTGGTCATTGCTCCCGTTGTGAAAATCGAGCCTGACCTGAGCGTCGATGCCAAGGGGGCGCATCAGGGCTGCAATATCCGTTCGCAGTGCCGACAGGCCAAGTTCCCCATCGATTCGCCAGTCGGCGTCTAGCGCAGCACCCGCATGATGGGCCACTTCACCCATCAGGATCGAAGTCGAGGGGACGCGTGCCACTGTGTCACGCAGATCGGCAAGGCCAAGAACTGCGTCGCGCGGGAGGAGGTCTCCGCCCCATGTTGTGAGCCATTCCTTCGATTGGAGCGGAACCTTCAGGTCGAATGCAGAAGCCTGAGCGGGAGCCAGGCGTAAGGTCAGCAAGGCTCGGCGCGGTGGATCAATCCTGATCCTCCAGCTGTGCTGCGAACTGGGCGTTTCCTCGCCGAGCACAGCGTCCCAGTCCCAACCGCTCAGTTCAATATCGGCATAGGTCCCGTTGCTCCGCTGTGTCAGCTCAAAAGCAGCGGGCAATACGAACGCAGTCAGTCGATCGCGCACATGGCCTGTTGATCCATCGAGCCAAGCGAATTCACACAACCCTGGCCCCGCAGCGGCCAAGTCCTCAGACCAGCTACGTTGACCCGCAAACCGCCAACGAACCTCTCCCCGGGATGCGACCCGGTGAGAAAGGCCATCTGACACCTGAGCATGGAGCGGGTGCTTGAAGAGCTGATCGCCGTCAGGCGAATGCACTCCGGAAACTGAATTGGCCACGATCGAGAGACGGTCTTTGCGGTCCGCACTCTGCCCGGTTCGGACAAGGAAGCTGTCACCATTGCTCTTCTGAGCCATGATTGTGCCCGCGCACCGATAAAGACGGCGCCCTGGAGCGAAGGCAAAATCTTCGAGCTCGATCTCGGCGTTGCCGTCCTTTCCTCGGACCGACCAGTCCTGTGGAACATCGATCAGAACAGGCTCCGCTTTGTAGGCGCCGGAGCCTTGGCCGATGAGAGCAAAGGCTGTGTGCTGGGCATTTGTGCTGCGCCGTTCAAATACGCGCAGCCCACTGCTCACCGGCTTCCCTCCGGGCAGCATGAAGCTGCGCGCCAGCCGATCTCCGCGTGCGTGAAATTCGGCCGTAACCGGAAGGTCGAATGGAAACTCGATTGCAGCTTCGCTCCGCATCGGTCTTGCGATCCAGCGGTTGGCGTCTTCGTGCTCAAGATATGCAAGCCTGCCGGAGATGCGGTCTGCCAAGCCATCGGAGGGCTGGAGGAATACGCGAACGTGATTGCCGGGCGAAAGCAGCTGATCCTTATCATCCCATCGTCCGTCGAGATGGAAATCGAGGCATTCACGCCATTCTTCGCCATGTTGGGAAATCAGCCGACCAACGCGAATGCTCCCGCTGCTGGAGAGTTTTTTGGCTTCCAGCAGCGTATCGATCAGACCCGCCGCCGCCCCGTCCAAGGTCATTGGCAATTCATCGCGCCAGTCCTCGTAGGCCTGGTCAAGGCGCGCCGAGTACGGACGACCGTCGGCGGGTACTTCCTTGTCAGCGAATGCCCGCAACTCCACAATTTTGAGCGCCAGCTCGCCGCAGATCGCGTACATTTCCTGGCTGCGCCAGATTGTCGGCAGCAGGTATTCGTTGCGCTCACAGGTGGCGACTGCTGTGCCGATGTCCTGCGCGTCTGAGCCTAGAAGCTCGCCAACAGCCCGTTCGAGAAACTTTCTTGGCCAGCTTGCTCCGCTCGCCATCGCGGCGGCCGGGAATCCGCCCTGACGCGCCAGGTTGGATAGCCGTTGATTGCCGTGGGCCGTAATAAACGGCTCGATACCCCAGGCGCGAAACCCCTGGTCGGCCAGATCACGCCATTCACCTTGCGAAAGCCGCAGCCCGAGTACCGTCTCAATGTCAGACCAGCGTTGGACGCCGCCCTGATATGATCGCCGAAACCAGTCTGCGGCCCACAGCACAAAGGCTGGTGCCAGTGATGGACGTTGCCAGTCAGACGGGAGGCCGGAAGATAACTTCTTCTCCATGCGCTCGAACATTCCGGGCGCAAGCTTGTAGCGGTAAAGCGGCAGGCCGGTTGGCCGAGGCAAGCCCAGTTCGGCGCTTGCTTTGCCCAAGGGATGAGGACCCGTATCTGCGGCTCTGGCCAGCTGGATCGCCCGGATCACCAGAAGACGCGAACCACCTGTCGCCTGAATTGCGTCCGCAATCTTGCGCAGCTGAGCAGGATCGTTGCGCGCAGCTTCGATTTCAGCCTTGAAATCGCGTTCCTGCATTGCTGAATCGCCCCCTGTAACTGCATTATCGCCCGGTAACGGGCGTTACCCACCGTGCGCTAACCATCAATGAACATTACTTTATAATCAATGATGGAGGACGAGACTTTCAGTGCATCAGAGACGAACTTGGTGAAGCTCTATCGTAAAAAGCATTGACTACACAGGACCAGCGGGCGCTCATGACCCCGTCGATACCTCGCCCCAAATCCCAGATGACAGAGTCCCCGTTGGCGAGCCGGGCTTTAACGAAACGATCGTGCAGGTCTCCGACGGATCGGCGTGACTTTTGCGCCAGGTGCAACTGCACCGATGCCAGCATGCGGTTCCATCGATCTTCGAGATCTTTGCGTTGATCGTTAGTGCTTTCGGGTTCCCGCGTCTGAACCGAGTCCGCATCGAAGGTCACAACATGTACGGCGGCGATTTGTGAAGCGAGCTGACCAAAGCGACTGATGAAGCTGATGAGTCGTCCCCGCGCTTGCCCATCAGCGCAGCAGTACGGATCCTGAATCTCAAGCAGTGCGATTTTCGCATCCCGGACGTGCTGCTCAAAAATGGTCCAGTCTCTCTGCCCATATTGTTCGAAGACCACGCGCTGAACGTGGGAAGCCCGTGCTTCTGCCGCTTCAACGGGAGTTCGCACCGAGAGAATCGGGCGACGAACCAGCGGGCCGTCCAACGGCGCTGAGACGACCTCGTCGGCTGTGTCCTCTGATGGCGCGCTTCTGTCCTCAGTCGGACCAGGCGTTGCCGCTTCCTCAGGCGCGGGCGGCAAGGATTCGCTCGCTGCGAATTTGGGCGTCTCATCACTGACCTGGGGCTCTGTCGCAGCGAGGCGTTCAATGCTGTAACTAGCCTGCTCCCGGGCAGTTTGGGGCTCCGTTTCGGGCGTTATGGCGGATTGATCTTGTCGCTCGGCCCGCTTCCCGTCGAGCACGTCTGCAAGCAAGTCCTCAACATCCCGCTCGCTCTCGGGCGGCATCAGCAGGCCACGGCTCAGTGAGCGCTTGCGCTCCATGAGGGCATCGAGACGCTGATCGAAGCTCGACGGACCGATCGCCTCATCGGGATGGATAGCCATCGGAATGTGGATCGTGACCGGACGTGTCTGACCGATACGGTAGGCGCGGTCGGTGGCTTGGTCCTCGACAGCTGGGTTCCACCAGCGCGAGAGATGGATCACATTGTTGGCGGCGGTGATGGTGAGTCCAACACCCCCTGCCTTGGGAGACAGAATTAGTACGTCAAAGGCGGACGCTGAGCTCTGGAATGCGTTCACCATCTCCTGGCGCTTATGACCTGCCACCTTGCCGCTGATGCACATCGGCCTGTGCTTGAGGTCGAAGCGCTCCTGGATAGCCATGGCCAAAAAGGCCTGCATTTCCAGATCTTCGCAAAACAGCAGTGCCTTCTCGCCGCGCTGTTTAACGTCCTCGAGAATCTCGAACGTCTTCTTCAAGCGCGCCGACTGGGAAACGTAGGCGTCAATATCCGTGACGCCGCGCGGCGCCAACGGATGGAGCGATGTCCCGCGCAGCATGTGCAGTACTTTGAGCATCGCGCCTTGCTCGCCGCTTTCACGAAGCGCGCGCGCTCTAGCGAGCACGAGATCATAGGCCTGCGCCTGGGCAGGTGGCATTTCGACCGCGTATTTGCGCGCTGTTTTCTCGGGCAGACCGGTGAGGATCTCGTCTTTCATGCGCCTGAGCATGAAGGGTGGGAACTCGTCGTCACGCTCGACCAAGCGTTGCTGCAGGTCTTCAAGGCCTGCCAGATCGTTCGCCGGATAGCTGCTTTCGAACTCCCGGCTCGATCCGAGGAACCCAGGGTAGACCGTATCGGCAATCGACCAGAGATCCTGAAGTCGGTTCTCGACTGGCGTGCCGGTCATGGCAATTTGCAGGCGACCATTGAGCGCCTTGGCTGCCCGGGTCATTTGGCTGGCCGGGTTCTTAAGCTTCTGGATCTCGTCGTATACGATCGCATCAAACGGAATGCGCGCAAAGCTCATGTGATAGTCGCGCATCGTTTCGTACGTCGTGAGAACGATTCCTGCGTCTTCCCACTCGCCGGCATCCAGCCGTGAGGTGCCCCCGCGAATGTCGCTTCCAGCCTCCAGCCGGTAGCTGCGCAAGTTTGTCCCAAAGGCTTCAATCACGGGCCCGATCAGGCCAGCCTCTACGTGTTGAGCCAGTTCTGCTTGCCAATTCTTAAGCAGGCCGGTTGGCGCAACGATCAGCACTGGTTTGGGGTGGGCCGAGTTGGATCTTAGCCAGAGCAGGAACATGAGCGCCTGGAATGTCTTGCCCAGGCCCATATCGTCGGCGAGGAGGACGCCAGGCAACCTGCGCTCCCATGCTTCAGTCAGCCAGGCAAACGCTTCGCGTTGGTGAGGCTTTGGCTCGGATTTCAGACCTTGCGGAAGGGCCGGAACCTGAAATGCCTCTGGAGCGGACTTCGGCCGAGGCAGACGCGCATAATCGAGTTGCTCGAAATTCTCCCCGACCTGCAGAAAGAAGATGTCGACCGGTTCACGTTCATCCTCAGATCGCGATTGGTCTCCTGTCTCCGCTGCGATTTGTCGCTCAAGATCGGCAATTCCGCGTGTTGCCTGAAGGGTAGCTGGGGTGGCGGGGATGCTTTCGTCGCGCCAAGCGACGGTTTCGTCTCCCGCCTTGATCGCAGTCTCAAGATCGCCAGCGAGAATCTCAGCGTCACCGGGAGCCAAGGCAATGTGTCGTGCATCGGGAGGATCACCAATCCTCAGGCCGAAGCTTTCGGGCAGCCAGCTGTTGGACTTCGGCTTGATCCAAGGCAGGACCGGTTTTTGCCAGACCTCGATCCCGCTAACACGTTCGGAAAACTGTTGCGTCTCGATAAAAAGCCGGTCGGCCGCTTCGTCATCGCCGGTAGCATCGAGTTTCAGCTCTTCGCGCAAAACCCGCTGGGGAGAGCGAAGGAACTCGCGCTTTTCCTGCGAACTGCCGGCCTGCTTGGTCCGAACGATGTCGAGGGCCTTACCCAGCAAGGGGTCGAGGAACAGCAGCGTTCCGTCGGAAAGGAGGTAACTACGCCGCCCCCCTTCCTGGCTCCGAAATCTGCGCTGGAAATGCAGGGTATCCTGCGGGGTCAGCAAGGAGGCTTCATTTTCATCGACGAGGTCACCCTCCGTCGTTTCGCCCACATGTCTTGAAAAGAGGACCGGGTCAAAGTCGAAGCGACCATGATCGGTCTTTGCATTCAACGAGAAGTTTGCAGCGTAGGCAATGCGAATGCGTTCCAGAAACCCGTCGGCTTCGATGCCGGCCCCGAGCTTATCGCCCAGTAGTTCACGAAGCTCGGCAAAGGCTGCTCTTCGTTCGTCGGCGTCACTGGCTGCCTTCACCGCTTGTGCAGCCAGGAAGACGGAAAATACGGGCTCTGGAATGCGGCTGACGCGGCCTCCTTCTCGCACACGAACGCCAAGAATATCAGCACGGACCGGCGCGCCGCCGCGGCGCATCCACTTCGGATTGACCGTGATGGATCCTTCGGCGAGCGATCCGCTCGAGTTCAGCTGTAGTGTCAGAGGCGTGGCGGGCGGCAAGCCGAGGGCAAAAGCATCGGCCTCGTCGAGTTGGGCGGCAATGTGAGGGGGAAGGACAACCCCTCCGTCCTCTTCAACAATTTGCCCTTCCTGATCGAACGAGCGTGCGAGCGCCAAGGCTGCTTGCCCTGCTTCGGGAGCAACCTTGGGCCATTCCGAGTATGGCACCGTTTCGCTTGACGCCCGTTTGAACAGCCCGCCCGGCCGCTCACGCAACAGTGTGATCGCCTCGCTGCCATCGCTCTGTTGGGTTGCGACGAATTTGGTGCTTACCATCGATCGTTCCAGTTCCGCCCACGGCCTTTCCCAAACCGCGGGTGCAAGATTGATGTCCGGCGATTAATTATCCCCGCAAACTTGCCTTCCCAACCCGGGCTTGCAGGCACGTGAGATTCATACTCGAAGTCTGTCCGACCGGCCGTGGTCCGCAGTTTTCCGCCGTCATATATCTTTGCGTAAAGCTTCGGAGCATTCGGATCGCTATCACTCCAAAAGCGGCATGACCCGTTGTCGCTCCACTCGGAAATCCTGAGATCGCCAATCTGCATGATGATTGAGGAAGATGAGGCTGGGCCGCCTCGAATAATTCCATATTCCGGGCGTTCGCCGCTTTGTCTGATGAGATACTCGATTTGGTTGCGGGCCCGGACACCCAAGGCAGGCCATGCATCACTGACAAGGCCGTCGTCGAGGTAGGCCATCCAGAACTTTTCACGTTGCGCCCATTGATCGGGCCGATCGGTAGTCTTGGCGATAGCCCGGAAGAATTCGCGCATTGCGACTTCGGTAAGCCAGCGTTTGAAGACCTGTGTGACTGTAATTGCGCGTTCTTCGCCAATGCTCTCGGCCAGAGACCGAACGATCCTGTCCCAGCGGGGCCGCTGAAGACGGGGATCACCGACCTGATCAAGGAGAAATTCGGAAATCGCCTTACGATGCTCAGGCTCGGGCTTCTCCTTGACCCAAGGTTCCAGCAGCGCGCGCACGACGAGCTCAATCTGGCCTGCCAGGGCCTCCCTATCAAAGAGCCTCAGCAGGCTGCGCTGCGCCGGGACTGCCTTGCTCGGCGGCAACTCTGCTGTCGCTACGCAAAATCTGGCGAACGTTGCCTGCCCAAAGCCGCTCGCCGCTAGATTTGCTCCCAACCCAACTTCCCGCATCAGCTGGAAGACCTGGTCATCGTCGCGCGCGAGTAAATCCTGTGCCACCCGTGTAGGGCCTTGCGAGGGCGCAAATAACTCCCAGTGCTGGGCCCTCTCTCGCCATGCCCACTCATGTCGCAGGGCAGCACTCGAGGCAGCCTCTGCAAGCTTGCCCATGATAGGCCGGTCCACCGGAAAATAGGTGAGGTAGCCATCGATCATTGCTTGATCGGAACTGCGCCGCTGTTCCTCGACAGCACGGTCGAGAGCAGTATATCCCAACTCGTCGAACTCTGGATCGCACCATGCACCGCGCAGAACCCGGTTGAGTTGGAAACGCGGGAGCGCCTCGGCGCCATTCTCGGCCGCACTGCGCAAAAAAGGCTTCAATTCGACAACTGGCTCCGCCTCACCGATGCTCGCATCAAGTTTGGCGAGTTGTCGCTGTAATTCGGGTTGCGTTGTCGGAGGCTTGGCAAGCCCGGCGGACGCAAGTGCGTCCATACGATCGATTGCCGCGCGCAGGACGCTCATCGCTCCTGCCTCAAGATATCCTTGTCCAGCCCCGCGCTGGGTGTGGTCATCAGGAACCGCAAGTCGATCCGTCGATTACGCTTTTTCGCCGCCTCGCTATCACCTTGCGCGATAGGGCGGTCCGGTCCGTAGCCGCTCAGGCCTAGGATCGGCGCAGAACCTGGTTGCCCTGCTGGCTTGTTGAGGAACCCTCGCAAGGCCGGCTGATTGAACTGAAGCATGGTGAACGTCGTTTCGGCTCTTCGAACCGAAAGGCCATAGTTGTTCATCCCGCCATACATAGCGTCAGAATCAGTGTGCCCTTCAACAAAGACGGCGTCGATCAGGTGCTTTGAGCGTTCCTCTTTGCAGAGGTTTGACGTGGTATAGCAGGGGAGAACCTCGACCATCGCGCTGGCAACCTTGCTGATCGCGGCTTGCCCTCTGTCGCTCAGCTCCCATCGCCCTTTGTCGAACAGCACGTCATCAGGCAGGCGGAGCACACCTGTCTTCGTGTCAATTTCGACCTGCAGGCCTTTGTCCTTCAAAGACTGCTGCAGGTCGTTTAGGATCTCTGCCCGGGTTCGGTTGGCGCCAGTCAGCTCCTCGGTCTTCGACTGCAAATTCAATGCAAAGTAAGCCAGTAGGATGATAAAAATGAGAAGGAGGCCAACCATCATGTCCGTCATGGACATGAAGTAGCTTTCGCCTTCTTCAGGGGGTCTCCTGCGAACGGCGCCTTCCATTATTCAGCAGCTTCCCGATTTTGGTTCGCAAGAATTCCGGCCAGTTCCTCGACCGTGTCGCGCAGGGTCGTCAGTGGCTCAAGTGCACCTGCAAGCTGGGCAACACCTTCGCCCAGTGTGCGATCGATTTGGCCAACACGTTCATTGAGGTTCGTAGCGTGGCTGCCCGCTGCATCAGTGATTTTTTCGAGCGCCGCTCCGAGTGAGCGATCGACCTCCTCAAAGCGGGCCCGGTATTCAGACCAGGCCGACGAGGCTGCTGTTGCCGTCTGATTCAGCGATGCGGCGAGCTCGCGCATTTCATCCCGGGCGCTCTCGGAAGACTGCGCGTTCTTGGCGACGACAGCCTCGACCGATTTGACAGCTTCGGCGATTGACAGGGCAGACTGACGGACAGGAGCGGCAGCTGCCTCGACATCATTGGCGACCGTGCCGAATGCCGTTGCCAGATCGCCTGAACGGGCGGCGACCTGCTCGATGGCCCGTGCATGGTCACCAATCGCCGTCTGGGCCGAAGATAGCCGATCAGCTGAAACAGAGATCGCACTTCCGGCATCTTTCATGCTGGCTACAAGCGGAGTGCCTGCTCCATTGAAGCGCTCCACGAATTCGGAGAAGGACTTCTCCATCGCTTCCTGGCCGATCCTTGCCGCATTATTTGCAGCGTTGGAGGAGGCTTCCCCGAGCTGCGAGGCCGCGGTCGCCAAGCCAACTTTCATATCGTCCAGCGTTGTGCCGAGGCTGGAGAGCAGTTCATCCATTCTCTGGCGGGCAAGTGCGCTCGCTTGTTCATTTTCCTCGCGCATCCGGTCGGCGATCACGCCAAAGTTGCGATTAAGGTCACCGAACGCAGTGCGCATCTCTTCGGAGGCTTGCCCAAACCGACGCACCGCCTCCTCGATCTGTCGGTCCGCTTCTCCTGTCTGTTTCTCAAGCCGCTCAGACATGGTGGCCATCGACACGGTCATTGCCCCGATCGCATCGGCAAGGCCCGCCATCTCGGCGCCGGCGCTCGAAGCGATGGCATCACGGACAGCTTCTCCGCCGCCACCACTGATCTTGTCGATGCCTTGCTGGATCGAGCCTAGATGGGTGATCATCGGGGCCATTTGCTTTTCGAGAGCGCCATCAAGCGCTGCAGCCAGCTGCTCGGAGAAAGTCCTGAGGGCGGGGGTTTGTTCCTTCAGCTGCTCCAGCTGATCGCTCGCAATACGCTGCGGCGGCAGATAGGCCATGCCATGCTCAAGCTTGTCGCAGAGCATGGAGAGGCCGTCATTGATCCGCTTACCGAACCGGTAATCGTAAGAACGCAGGACGATGGACGCCACGATGCCGCCCACTGAGGCCCAAAACTTTGCGCCGGCGACCTTCATCAGTTCATTGAGGCGCTCCTGCATCGCATCGACCCCACCGCTGAAATCCAGGGTCGACAGGGCAGCAATGATGCCAAGGAACGTGATCAGCAGGCCGATGGCGATAAAGATGTTCGCAAACCAGTTGAGCCCGCGGTGACTGTCTCCGAGATTTACGAAGAAGTGCTCAGGGCGGGCCGAATTCTGGAGGACATCCGCAGACGGATCGACGATTGTTTCTCGAAACTCCTCCCAGGTCCGCCGCAGTGGGAGCGCCTCGGGGTGACCTACCTCCATCATTTGCTCATCGACTTCATTGAATCGGCGGGCGAAGGCAAGCCGGGCAGAATCGATG
>NZ_CAVK010000099.1 GCF_000382885.1 Sphingobium indicum BiD32 | reverse complement strand
TGCGGTCACGACGAGCTTTCATATGTCCGGCCTGTTTGTGCGGCATTCTGTCTGCCGCTGGCCCTGATGGAAATCCGCCGGTGAGGTCCCTAATCAGACTGGCGCGCGTTTAAAGCGCATTGAATCAGGCGGGTTGGCCTCACCTTTGGCTCGATCTTCACTCATCATCGACTGCTACTACCAATTCGAGTGACCTGGGTTGTTCAGGTCAGATGTGCGTAGGGATGATAGGCCTCCTTCCGGGTCAGCACGACCCATGCGATCCGGGCGAGCTTGTTGGCGAGCGCTACGGAGACGAGCAGGAAGGGCTTCTTCTCGGAGAGCTTCCTGATCCAGTCGGCCATGGGCGTTGGCTTGTCCTTGACGTGGCGCATCACGGCGGTCGCCCCAACAACTAACAACCGACGCAGGTATCTGTCGCCCTGTTTGGAGATGTCGCCAAGTCTGGTTTTTCCACCGGTGGAATGCTGTTGCGGTGTCAGCCCGAGCCAGGCGGCGAACTGCCTGCCCGATGAGAACTGCTCGGCATCGGTCACCGTTGCCGCAATCGCTGTTGCTGTGATGGTGCCAAGGCCGGGGTTGGCGACGAACCCAAGCTCAGCCATATGCGCACGCAGCGCATTGGCAAGCATGGTGCGTTGGCGCACGAGCAGGGACCGGGCGCGATGGGTCATGAGAATGCCCCGCTGCTCGACGGACTTGACCGGCACGAACCGCATTGTTGGGCGCTGCACAGCTTCGCAGATCGCTTCGGCATCGAGCGTGTCGCTCTTGCCGCGTTTGACATAGGCCTTCACATAAGATGGCGGGATCAGGCGTACTTCGTGCCCCATCGCGGCGAGCGTGCGAGCCCAGTAATGGGCCGTTCCGCAGGCTTCCACGCCGATCAGGCATGGCGGTAGCTTCGAGAAGAACGGCAGCATCTGCTTGCGGTAGAGCTTCTTGACCAACACCGCGTTGCCATCTTCATCAATGCCGTGCGCTTGAAACACGCTCTCGGCCAAATCCAGTCCTGAAGTCGTAATGGTCATCGTGAACGCTCCTCTTCCTGCTTTTCGGAGCCGGCAGTATAGTCGCTGTCGGTCAGTGCGGGGGCGTCCACATCATCAGACTTCCTGTTGGTGCAGGAGGCCAGCATGGATGGCGCGATCTCTTTCCCAGGACCTTCGAGACAGGGTTGTCGCTGCGATTGATGGCGGCTTGAGCTGCCGGGCGGCAGCCGGCCGTTTTGGTGTCAGCGTATCAAGCGCGATCCGCTGGCGGCAACTTGCGCGGGAGCATGGCCAAGCCGTGGCCAGACCTCGTAGTGGGGACAGACACTCGGCCAGAATCGAGGCGCATGGCGCATTCATCCGGAGCTTGGTTGCCGAGCAGGCCGACATGACCGTGGTCGAGATGCAGGCGCGGCTGATTGATCGCGGCGCTTCGGTCGGGATCGGTACGTTGCACCGCTTCTTCGTGCGCCACGGCATCTCTCGGAAAAAAGACGGGGCATGCGATCGAGCAAGACCGTCCCGACGTCCTGAGGCAGCGCCGGCACTGGTTCGACAGCCAACTCGATCTGGAGCCGCAACGCCTCGTGTTCATCGACGAGACCTGGACCGCGACCAACATGACCCGCAGCCATGGCCGCTGCGCCAAGGGCGAGCGCCTGCGGATGGGCTTTCCTCACGGCCATCGCAAGACGACCACGCGGGTCGCCGGTCTGCGCATGACCTGCATGGTTGCGCCGATAGGGCTCGATGGCCCGATCAACGGCGACTGGTTCGAGGCCTACGTGCCTCAGGTCCTTGTGCCCGAACTGCGACGGGGCGACATCGTCATCATGGACAATCTGTCGAGCCACAAGCGTGCGTCGGTGCAGGCCCTCATCGAGGCCGCAGGCGCATCGCTGCGCTTCCTCCCGCCCTACAGCCCCGACTTCAACCCGATCGAGAAGGCGTTCTCCCGCTTGAAGGCCCGCCAAAATCGCTATCACCGCCGTCATGCGAAAGCTCGTCGTGACCGCA
>NZ_CAVK010000100.1 GCF_000382885.1 Sphingobium indicum BiD32 | reverse complement strand
GATTGAGTAGCCCCTAGTTTTCTAGACGCCTTCCGCTTTCAAAATCTGCTGCCGTTCGAACTCGACGGGCGACAGCATCCCGTTCCTGACGTGCTTGCGCACCGGGTTGTAGAACATCTCGACGTAATCGAACACGTCTTGCCGGGCTTCCTCGCGGGTTTTGTAGGTGCGGCGCCGGATGCGCTCACGCTTGAGCGAGGAGAAGAAGCTCTCGGCGACGGCATTGTCATGGCAGTTGCCGCGTCGGCTCATCGAGTGCTCAAGATTGTGAGCCCGGATGAAGGCAGCCCAGTCCATGCTGGTGAACTGCGAGCCCTGATCCGAGTGGATCAGCACCCGCTGCTTCGGTTTGCGCCGCCATACCGCCATGTGCAGCGCCTGCAGCACTACATCGGTGGTCTGTCGGCTCTGCATCGACCAACCCACCACGCGGCGGGAATAGAGGTCGATCACGACAGCCAGATAGGCAAAGCCTTCCAGGGTGCGAATGTAAGTGATGTCGGTCACCCAGGCGCGATCGGGCGCAGCAACATCGAACTGGCGATCCAGCGTGTTGTCGACCACCAGGGACGGCTTGCCACCGTAGCTGCCAGGCCGGCGTTTGTAGCCGATCTGTGCCCTGATGCCCGCCAGCCTGGTCAACCGCGCAACGCGGTTGGGGCAGCAGGTCTCGCCGTGATCCAACAGGTCGTCGTGCAGCTTGCGGTAGCCATAGACTTTGCCGCTGTCGTTCCAAGCTTTGCGGATCAGATCGGTCTGCCGGGCATCTTCCTGAGCCCGCTGGCTAAGCGGGCTCTTTTGCCAAGCATAGAAACCGCTGGGCTGCACGGCGAGGCAGCGGCACATTGCCCGCACGCCAAAGCGATCGCGATGCTCGGCAATGAACGCGTATCTCACTTTGCATCTCGAGCGAAATACGCGGTGGCTTTTTTTAGGATGTCACGCTCCTCGGTCACCCGAGCCAGCTCGCGCTTCAGCTGGCGGATCTCGGCATCCTTGCCAGCATCGCCGGATACGATCTTCTCCAGCTGCCGTTTCCACGCATACAGCGAGTGCGCGCTGACCCCGAGCCGCTGCGAGACCTCCGCTACCGGATACCCGCGTTCGGTAATCTGGGCCACCGCATCGCGCTTGAACTCATCACTGAAATTAGCCTTCACCATCGTCGCCTCCTGTCCTCAAAATTAGGATCGAAGGCGTCCAGAAATCTAGGGGCTACTCAGAT
>NZ_CAVK010000101.1 GCF_000382885.1 Sphingobium indicum BiD32 | reverse complement strand
CCTCAACTTGCACCAAAAATGCGGAAGAACCCTCATTTGTCGTCAACCGGCTATCGAATTTGTCGTTGCACAGATATTTCCAACATTATGCATCATTCGATGGCGGTCCGAAGACGAGCGGCCACCGGAGGCGTCTTCTGGCCAAGGGCATCGCAGCCTTTGCCGGTTGTAACGCGCCGGTCTCCTGAAAAGGGAGAAAAGATCGATTGGTGAGGTGCAGGGCGTCGCAGCCTGTACTACCCCTCGGGTGCTGGCCTAGGCTCGACTTACAACGGCAAAGCCAAGGTGGACTAGGGGTAACGTAGCGACGCAGTGCGTGGGGAACTCACCGCCTTTTACGATACTTGGCATCCAAACATGCTATTTTTCGGATGGCTTCCAGAGTGGGACAACAGATCCGTAGCGAGGCGCAAATTGTCCATCAGAGACAGGGATGGGGCCACCGGAGGTCTCGATCCGATGCAATGGCTCGCATTGGGAGGATGACATGAAACCAACAACCGTCGCGCTTTGTAGCGCAGTTAGCCTTTTCGCAATCTCGACCAGCGCGCAGGCCCAAACCATTGCGCCGGACGTTCCGCCGACGAGCCAGGCCGCGGAGCCTGTACCCGGAACGGATGATATCGTGGTCACTGCAACGCGTGGGGCCAGCAACCTCCAGTCGACCCCCGTGGCCATCACGGCGATGACCGCCGAAGGATTGCAGAAACTCGGCATCTCGGACGTGGAAAGCCTAGGTGCCACCGTCCCGGGAATCAGCTTCGGTAGCCTTGTCGGCCAATCGCATATTGCAATACGCGGCATTGGTTCCAGCGAACTGAACCCGGGAGTGGATCCCCGCGTGGCCTATCATCAAGACGGCATCTATATCGGGCGTCCGGCCGCTCAAACGGGCGGCTTCTTCGATGTAGAGAGAGTCGAAATTCTCAAGGGGCCACAGGGCGCACTTTACGGCCGGAACGCTACTGCCGGAGCCATAAACGTCATTAGCCGCAGCCCATCAGCGCAGACATCGGGTTATATGATTCTCAGCTATGGGAATTATAACACCGTTCTAGCCGAAGGCGCGGTGGGGGGTGCGTTGTCCTCAACTCTTTCCGGTCGTATTTCGCTGCAGGGCCGTCGTCGCGACGGCTTTGGCAGAAATATCGTTACACGCACCGATATCGACGATCAGTCTGAGGCCAACATTCGCGCTAGCTTGCGGTGGCGACCGACCTCCGTAATCGACATCAGACTGATCGGAGAATATCATCGCGAAGACGATAATGCAGGTGCCCTCCATTATCTTGGCCAGGCAAATCCATCGCTTCCCCTCGTGGGTGCGCTCAATGGCGGTGTCAATCCATCAAACCCTCGCGACATAGCTGCCTACAAGGATCCTTTTGTCGATGTACAGACCTACGCCGGCACGTTGCTAGCGACGTTCGACATGGATTGGGCGACCCTTAAGTCCTATTCGTCGATCCGACGGAGCGAAGCGCGCTTTGGCAGCAATATCGATGGAAGCAGCTTCCCGCTGTCCTTCTCTACGGTGGTTGAGAACGCTGACCAGATAAGCCAGGAATTTGTGCTTACCGGCACGCTCGGGCGCTTGGAATGGCTGGCTGGCGTCCAATATATCCGTGAGAATATCTACTCTTCGCAAACGCTTCCGTTCAGCTACGTCGTCGCTGGTGGCCCCAACCTGCTGGCGCAGGGCTATTTCGCCGGGGGCAAGCTCATCAATGAAGCGATCGCTCCTTATGCCCGCCTGAAGTATAAACTTACCGACAGGATTTCGCTGGTCATCGGGGGACGATACACGGACGATAATAGAAGAGTGTCCGATCAATCGCAGTTTGATTTCACCCGTGTATTCTCTCCAACTAATCCGGTGATCAATCTGCCCGGCTTTCCGCGACAGGCGAAGACAGATTTCAAGAAGTTCACACCGACGGCCACCTTGGACTTCCAAGCAACCGACAACCTCTACGCCTATATTTCCTACACGGAAGGATTCAAAGCCGGCGGCTATAATCTGGGCGTAGCAAGCAACGCATTCGAGCCAGAGACGATCAAGGACTTCGAACTGGGTGTGCGGTTCGACACAACAGACCGGTTGCTTCGGCTGAACGCCACGCTCTTCCATTATGACTACAAGAATTTGCAGCTTGGGATTTTGCGTGGGCCGGTGATCGTCATCGAAAACGCAGCCCAGGCAGAGCTCTATGGCGCTGATATCGACGTCACCTTGCGGCCCGCCTCGGCTTTGCAGATCGATGGTTCGTTTTCCATAATCCATTCGGAATATAAGGATTTCGTAAGCACCAATCCGGCGTTTGTGGCCGATGGTCCGGTCGATCTGGGGGGGAACCAGCTAACCCAGGCGCCTAAATTCACAGGTCGGGTAGGCGCTCAATATACGATACCGCTCGGCGGCGGCGAAGTCACACTCCGTGGCGATTATGTCTACACCAGCCGGATCTATTTCACGCCGTGGAACGAACGGGCAGTTTCACAAGCGAAACGCGGATTGCTCAATGCGCGGCTGACTTATGAACGCGGCGGTTGGAGTGTAGAGGGCTATATGGATAACATCACCGGCAAGCGGTACGTTGCCCAATCCTATGTTTCGAACGCACTTTTCGGCGCGCCCGTATTGGGGGGCCTTGGAGCGCCACGTACCTTCGGCGTCAAGGTAACCCGCTCGTTCTGACCGCCGACACGTATTCGACGCCGGATCGGGTCGCCGTCGCCTGGATCAGCCTCGTCGCTTAATGCTATTCCAGAGGAGGAATTAAGATGTCCGGACCTGTTGAACCGACCTTTGATCTAGTCTTCCAGGACGCGTGGATATTTGACGGTGAACGGACGCTCCCCAAGCCTACGAGTGTCGGAATCACCGATGGCAGAATCGCAAAAATCTCGCAGAGTCATCTTTCAGGCCGGCAGACGGTCAATGCGGCCGGTCTGTGGCTGACCCCAGGGCTCATCGAAAGCCACATCCATCTGTTCGACTTCCAGAACGCGATTAACCCGGAGGCGATGGGCCATTATATCAAGGAGGAGCTGCCAAAGAATCTGCGGTCGTTCCTGGACTATGGGATTACGTCGGTGAAGTCGGTCGGCGACCCGCTTCCCGAGATTGGCGATGTCCGCAATCGGCTCGCTTCGGGCGACCTGTCAGGCCCGCGGCTCCTGATGACCGGCGTCGGCATCACTGCTCCCGGCGGCCATCCCAGCGCAACCGTCTATGGCCGCAACCCCTGGTATCGACTGCGCGCCGCCAGTGAGATCGGCTCGGTCGATGAAGCCCGCGATGTCGTCAATGCGATGGCCGAAAAGGGTGTCGATGCCATCAAACTGCTGCTACAGGGTGGCTGCCGCTGCTCGGGAGAACCCGATTACAAGTGGCATGGGATGGTTTCAATTCAGCGCATGAAACCCGAAGTTCTGGAAGCAGCAGTCGCTGAGGCGCGGCGGCTCGGCTTCAAGACCACTGTTCATACGTTCGAGGAAGAACGCGCGATCGAAGCACTGGAGGCTGGCGCTGACGGCGTGGAGCATGGTGTCGTTGCCACGCGCATTTCGGACAAGCGCTTCATCGACCTGTTACTCAAGAACGATGCTTCGTATGTGCCCACTTTGTGGGTCTATCCGCGCGCCGAAGCGATGCATAACCTCGCCTTGGTTCGCGACGCTGGTGTACGCATTGTCCTTGGCAGCGACAGCTTCGCACCGACGGTTCAGATCGAAGGCCTGGAGTCAGGCATGTTCGGTGCCAATTCCATTGTTGAAGCCGAGCGCATGGCGCTTTCGGGTTTGACAGCGACCGAGATCCTGCGTTCAGCGACCGGCCTCGCCGCCGTCCATCTCGGGCGCAGCGACATAGGCGTCATTGCCGAAGGGCGGCAAGCCGATCTGCTTCTCCTCCAGGCGGATCCGACCGTTTCTGTCGAGAACCTCAAGAGCCCGCTGAAAGTGATTCAAGGCGGGCGCATAGTGGTCGACCGGGCCGAGCAGCAGGCGTGATGGACAAGCCGTCGTTCATCGGCATCACGCTCGCGGATCTCCTCCTTCAGGCCGTACGGCGTCACGGAGGGCGGGTAGCGATCCATACCACCGAAATGCTCAGCTACGCCGATCTGGATGAACGATCCGACCGGCTTGCGGCGTTCCTGTCGTCGCGGGGATTTGGCACTGGATCCCGGATTGCCCTTCATCTTCGCAATGGCGCGGAATATGTCGTTGCCGACCTTGCGATCCTCAAACTTGCGGCCGCCAAAGTGCCGCTCAATGAGTTAATCGCCCCCGCAGAGATCGCCTATTGCCTCAACCATGCTGCGGTCGACGTGCTCATCGCTCATGCTTCCTTTCTCAATCCCGTGGCCCGACAGCCCATCGACCGCGATATCCTGACGATCGCAGTCGGCGATCACAGCCCGGATCACGGTGACCATCTGACCTGGGCTGAGGTTATGAGCCACCCGAGCGTGGCCAGCCGGATCGTTGCCGACCCGGACGATACAGCGATGATCATCTATACCGGGGGCACAACCGGTCGGCCCAAGGGTGTCCGCCACAGTTACGGTCGGCTCGGCGTCAATCTGCTCGCGCAACTCGTCTGCGGTGACATCCGATCGGATGAGGTCATGTATCTTTCGACGCCGCTGCCCCATTCGGCGGGATTTCACCTGCAGGCGTGTCTCCTCCAGGGCGGGCAAGCCATATTGGCAGCAAAATTCGATCCTGGCCGTTTTCTCGACGCCTGCGAACAGTATCGCGTAACCTGGTCCTTCATGGTTCCCACCATGATCTACCGGCTTCTTGACGCAATGGACGCGCGACGCTGCGACTTGTCATCGGTGCGCACTGTCGTTTATGGCGCCGCACCCATGAGCCAACCACGGCTCAAGGAAGGACTGAGGCGCTTTGGCCCGGTCTTTATCCAGCTTTACGGCCAGATCGAATCTCCGAACTGGATCACCGGACTGACCAAGGAGGATCATCTCACGGACCACCTCCTTGCCTCCTGCGGTCGGGCTGTCCCGTTCGTCGATGTCAGGATTGCTGGGGAATCGCCTGACGCAGGGGAAGTAGAGGTTCGATCACCCTATCGGATGCTCGATTATCTCGATGACCGCCACGCGACGGGGGCGGCGTTCAACGGTGAATGGCTCCGCACCGGAGACCTCGGATATCTCGATAGCCAAGGCTATCTGTTCCTCGTTGATCGCGCCAAGGACATGATCATCAGCGGCGGGATGAATGTCTATTCGGTAGAGGTTGAGGCCGCGCTGCGGCTCCATCCCGATGTCCGCGAAGTTGCCGTCGTTGGCCTTCCCGACGATGATTGGGGGGAAGCGGTCACGGCGGTCATCGTGACGTCCGCCGATCCGGCACCGCTTGAGGACTTGCGGAGGCATGCAAAACAGAGCCTGTCTGCCTATAAAACGCCCAAGCGCTTCGTCTTCCTTGAAGAGATGCCGCTCACAGCCTTTGGTAAGATCGACAAGAAGCGCTTGCGAACCAGTTTGCTGACAGAAGCAAATGTGGACGTAGACTGAGGTCCATCCCCGCCGCATCCCATTTCGCCCCCGGGACGGAAGTTCACCGCGCCGTCCAACCGCTCCGGCCCCAGCTATCCTCAACGCACTACTCTAGATTGGAAAGACACCACATGCCGGATGCCCTGGATCCCGTCGTCATCGTCTCGGCTGCGCGCACGCCGATCGGCCGCTTCCTCGGAGATTTTTCGACGGTGAAAGCACCGGCATTGGGCGCCCATACTATACGCGCGGCGTTGACGCGAGCCAAGCTTGGCGATCGCCCCGTCGATGAGGTCTTCATGGGATGCGTACTGCCAGCCGGCCAGGGACAGGCGCCAGCACGGCAGGCAGCAAGGGCCGCAGGTCTTCCGGATGCGACCGGCGCAACCACGATCAACAAAGTGTGTGGATCAGGTATGAAGGCGACCATGTTGGCGCATGATTTGATCCTTGCGGGCTCGGCAGAGGTCGTAGTGGCAGGCGGCATGGAGTCGATGTCCAACACACCCTACCTTCTGAGCAAGGCGCGCACCGGATACCGGCTCGGCCATGAGGCGTTTCTTGACCACATGATGCTGGACGGTCTCGAAGACGCCTACGAGCCTGGTCGGCCCATGGGGGACTTCGGGGAGACCGCTGCCGGCATGTATGGGTTTAGCCGGACTGACCAGGATGCTTACGCGATTGAGACTTTGACGCGTGCGCGGATGGCGATCGCCGAGGGCGCTTTTGCCGATGAGATCGCTCCGTTCCCTGTATACAGCAGAGGCGGAAGCACGTTGATCGACATCGACGAACATCCAATGAAGGTGGCGGTCGAACGGATTCCGGATCTCAAGCCAGCGTTTCGCCCCGACGGCACGATCACGGCTGCCAGCGCCTCCGCGCTGGCCGATGGCGCCGCCGCGCTCGTCCTGACCCGGCGGTCCATCGCCAAGCGCGATGGGCTGCCGGTCTTCGCCGAGATTCGTGCGCACGCCACCCATAGCCAGGAGCCGGCGCTCTATGCGACCGCTCCGATCTCCGCGATCCGTAAGCTGCTTGACCGCGTCGGCTGGTCTGTCGATGATGTCGATCTGTTCGAGATCAACGAAGCCTTCGCGGTCGTCGCGATGGCCGCTGCCGTCGATCTCGGCATCGCACGCGAACGCCTCAACATCAATGGCGGGGCTTGTGCACTCGGTCACCCGATCGGAGCCACAGGTGCGCGGATCATCGTCACGCTCCTGCATGCCCTGCGAAAGCGCGGGCTCAAGCGCGGCGTCGCTAGCCTGTGTCTCGGCGGCGGCGAGGCTACCGCTATTGCCGTCGAGCTACCTGGCTGAGCAAGCGAGTGGCATGTTCGGGGTCATTGCATGCGCCAAGGTCTTCATCGAGATCAAGACAGGGGCATCAACGGGAGTGATACGCTGCGGCCTGGTCCATTTGATCCCCAACGACCAAGCCCTTCCGTAGATTCTTGCGCCCGCGCTTTCGACGGTCGACCTCCCGGTCTACACCTGTCAGGGCAGTGTCACGCCGAAGATCACATGTGCTGCCGATTTTCTCGCGCGGTGCGGACTGGAGCACATGGCCGTCGCATCACGGGTTATTTGTGTGAAGCCCGGACGAGATCGAGCGCAACATCGGTGATCATGTCCTCCTGGCCACCCACCATCTTCCTGCGCCCCAATTCGATCAGGATCTGTCGGGTGTCGAGCCCATGGTCCATCGCCGCCCGTTCGGCATGGCGAAGGAAGCTGGAATAGACCCCGGCATAGCCAAGGCTCAGCGTCTCCCGGTCGACCCGCACGGGTCGATCTTGGAGCGGTCGCACAAGGTCCTCAGCAGCATCCATCAAGGCGAAGAGATCGGTCCCGTGCTGCCATCCGAGCCGATCGGCCGCAGCAATGAAAACTTCGAGCGGAGCGTTACCGGCGCCTGCTCCCATGCCTGCGAGCGACGCATCGACGCGAAGAGCGCCGTTCTGGACGGCGACAATCGAGTTGGCGACGCCAAGCGAGAGATTGTGATGCGCGTGAATTCCTCGCTGCGTCTCAGGTTTGAGGATTCGGTCATAGGCCTGCATTCGCGAGGCGATGTCGTCCATGCTCATCGCGCCGCCGCTGTCGGTGACATAGACGCAATGCGCGCCATAGCTTTCCATCAGCTTCGCTTGCTGTGCGAGGGCATCGGGCGGGCTCATATGGCTCATCATCAAAAACCCCGAGACGTCCATGCCGAGTGCGCGGGCATATTCGATATGCTGGCGCGAAACATCGGCTTCCGTGCAATGGGTCGCGACCCGCACCGATCGGACGCCGAGCGCATGCGCCTGCTTGAGGTCGTGGACCGTCCCGATGCCGGGCAAGAGCAGAGTGGTGAGGACACTATGCGTCAGGACCTCGGCTACCGCTTCGATCCACGCCCAGTCAGTATGCGCGCCAAAACCATAATTGAACGACGAGCCGGACAGGCCGTCGCCGTGGGCGACCTCAATCGCGTCAACCTGGGCGGCATCGAGCGCGCGCGCGATCGCCCTCACATGATCGAGATCATATTGGTGGCGGATCGCGTGCATACCATCGCGCAACGTAACGTCCTGGATGTAGAGTTTACCCTTCGGCAGGCTTGCAGATGCTGAGACAGTCATATGGTGATCCTTCCGGCCTGAAGCTGGGCGATGCGTTCGGCCGTCTTGAGCGCAGCGGATGTCATGATATCGAGATTGCCCGCATAGGCCGGCAAATAGTGGGCCGCGCCCTCGACCTCCAGGAAGACCGAGACCTTTGCACCGATGAAATCGCCGGCCATTTCGGGAATGTGGAGCGGCGCATTTCCGCCGATCGTCTCAAACTGCACGGCCTGCTTGAGCCTGTAACCCGGTACGTAAGATTGAACCTCTTCCACCATCTGGAGGAT
The DNA here is from genome assembly GCF_000382885.1 of Sphingobium indicum BiD32. Taxonomy (GTDB): domain Bacteria; phylum Pseudomonadota; class Alphaproteobacteria; order Sphingomonadales; family Sphingomonadaceae; genus Sphingobium; species Sphingobium japonicum_C. The sequence goes on along the minus strand of NZ_CAVK010000101.1, from coordinate 7,851 downwards.
CGACGCTTCGATCGCGGCGAAGTCAGCGTCCTCCCCGACCAGGCAGTAGACCGTGTCGCGCATGATGAGGGGCGGCTCCGCTGGGTTGAGCACGATGATCGCCTTGCCCCGCCGCGCCCCGCCGACCTTCTCGATGGCCTGGCTGGTGGTTTCGGTGAACTCGTCGATATTTGACCGCGTGCCCGGTCCCGCCGACTTGGACGCGATCGATGCGACGATCTCGCCATAGATAACCGGCGATATCCGGTTGACCGCCGCGACGATCGGGATCGTCGCCTGCCCCCCGCAGGTCACCATGTTGAGGTTGGTTTCATGCAGGTTCGCGGTGCCGTTGACGGCGGGAATGGTGAAGGGCCCGATCGCGGCAGGTGTCAGATCGATCACGATCTTGCCGTATTCTCGCAGGATGCGGTCATGTTTTTCATGGGCGCCCGCCGACGTGGCGTCAAAGACGATAGCGATGTCGGCAAAGACCGGCAGGGCGACCAGTCCGTCGATGCCATCCGATGTTACCGCAACGCCCATGCGCTCGGCGCGCTGCAGCCCATCGGACTGCGGGTCGACGCCGACAAAGGCCGCCATTTCCAGCACCTGCGACAACCGCATGATCTTGATCATGAGATCGGTGCCGATGTTGCCCGATCCAATGATGGCAACTTTCGTCTTGGCGGTCATCTTGGATCTCCGTAGGTAAAGCCGACGACCCCGAGGCCGCCAATAGAAGCCTGGACGATGTCGCCCGGCTTGAGAGCCACCATCGGCCCGAGCGCGCCACTGAGAACCACATCGCCCTCCTTCAAAGGATCGCCGCGCTTGGCCAATGTCTCGGCGAGCCAGGCGAGCGCATTGAGGGGATGGCCAAGGCAGGCGGCGCCGGCGCCGACCGCGCCGATCTGGCCGTTCACTTCTAGCACCATGCCGCAAGTCCACAGGTCGAGGCCATCGAGGATCTTGCGATCATCTCCCAAAACATAGAAGGCGGACGATCCATTGTCGGCCACCGTGTCAGCAAACGTGATCTTCCAGTCCGCAATGCGGCTATCCACGATCTCGATCGCCGCAGTCACCTGCGCCACGGCGCGGGCGGCTTCGTCTGTCGTCACGCTATGGCTGGATAGATCAGCACCCAGGATGAACGCCACTTCCGCCTCCGCCTTGGGCTGCAGTACGCCGGGCCGCAGAAACCCACCGCTGGCAATTTCCATATCGTCGAAGAGAACACCGAAGTCTGGTTGATCGACACCCAATTGCGCCTGGACCGCCTTGGCGGTCAGGCCGACCTTTCTGCCAACCACGCGTCGCCCCTCACTTCGCCAATAGGCGGTGTTGATCGCCTGGACAGCATAGGCTGCATCGACATCCGTCGGATCGAGCGCATCACGCAGCGGCGCGATTGCTCCGCCGCTATAAGCGTGCCGCAGTCGCTCTGCCACTTGATCAAGATTGGGCATTCAGGTGCTCCAGAATTTGCAGTCAGCATCATGTCGGCCGCAATGGCCGATGCTCATATCTATGCGATGCCGATCGCCCTCCGGAGGACGCCCGGCATCCGTCGGTTAAACCGCGCCGCGCGCCTTCCCGATCACCGCACCGGGATCGCTGGGCGCTTCATCAGCACGCCACGCGATCCGCTTGTCAGGCCTGACCAAGACGAGCTTGTGCTTGTAGAAGGCTCGTGCCTTTGGTTCATGGGCAATATCGATGACAGCGAGAGGGAGCCCGCAGGCCTTTGCCGCATCGATCAGCCCCCCGATCTCGACATCGTCATCCGATACCAGCAAGGCGAAGCCGCGCCCAAGATGGTCGATCAGGGGCGTCCCCGTTTCGATCAACGAGAAATGAGGAGCGCGACAGCCCGGCACCGACGAAGGAGTGTATGTCGCAATCGTGAATTCTGGAGCGGCCTCGTCGTCGTAGGCGATGAGCGGCGAGGCGTCATATTGCAGCCCGAAATTCAGTCCCTGCGGATTGAACTGGTTACTGTCCGCTTCAATCAGCCGATTGCGAATATAGTGTCGCGCTGCTTCGCCCTCCTCACCGGGAAGCTCAACCTTGTTCCGCAGATCGAGATTGTGAGCGATCTCATGCTGAGCGGACGCCATATTGACCGCCGCGCGCGAGATCTTGTCACCGATATTCTGGCGTTCGGCCTGATAGGCGTCGAGTGCGGCGTCGGGCAGCCAGCCCTCTAAGGCGCCAGCCAGAAGCCAGCTAAGCCCCATCGCGTCCTCGATCCCCGTATTCATGCCATGCCCGGCCCATGGCGGCCAACTGTGGGCAGCATCTCCTGCAAGGAAAACCCGGTGAATCCGATAGGTGTCAGCGACGAGGCGGTTGAGCTGCCAGGATTCCTGTGAAATGACCTCATATTCGACCCGGCACCCGAGGGTTTGCTCGATCTGGCGATCAAAATCTTCCTTGCGAATGCCTTCTTGGCCATCGGGGATCGTAACGTGCGCCAACCAGAGTTCGCGACCATCGATTGCAATCAGGTTACCAAACATGTCCTTGTTGATGACCCAATTCATCCAGGCGGGCTTGCCAGGGAAAAGGCCGAGGATTTCCTTCGATCGAAAATAGACGGATTCGGCACGCGCGATCTGAGTATATCCGCCGATAAGCTTGACGCCGATTGCGCGCCTTACCATCGATCGGCCACCATCGGCGCCGATGAGGTATTTTGCCGAGATATTGCCTTCAGCGCCGCTTGTTGTGTCGAGAAATGAGACGATGACGCTATTATCGTCCTGATCAACGGCCGTGCATTCCTGGTTATAGCGCAGATCAATCTCTGGAAGGCTGGCAGCCCTTTTGCGTAGCACCTTTTCGAGGAGCGACTGTGTCGCCCGGTGTGGCCGTTCGACTGAATTCCATCCGCCGTCGTGGGAGAAACGGTCATCCTGTGCGCGGTTGCCAGAACTCGCCAGCGTATAGCGGGTGATTTCCGTGCCGTTGATCCGGGTGGAATAGACCACGTCATTGGGATAATCCTGGGGTACGCCAAGCATGCGGTACTCGTCTGCACAGCCGAACTCGCGCAGAATCTCCATCGTGCGCGCACTGGTTGTATTACACCGCGGATTGGTGGGATCGGCGTCCGATCGCCTTTCGAGCACTATGGTTCGGACCCCGCGCAGTGCCAGGTCTATGGCAGCAACAAGCCCGACGGGGCCGGCTCCCACGATCACCACTGGACAGTTGTTCATTTTCCAAATCCTGTTTGCGAGGGAGGGGTCAAGACAGGCGCCTGGCGCAGCGCACCGACCGGAATCGGAGCGGTGCCGGGTAGAAGCCTTGGAAGAGGACGTCAGAAATTCTGCGATGTGGTCGCGTCGAGTTTCCGGTCTTCGCCCGATTTTCGGAGCTTGAGGAAGGCGCTCACGAGGGAATTGAACGCATCGGCGTGTTCGAGCTGCGCCCAGTGGCCGCACCGGTTCACGAGGTGCATGCTCGAGTCCGGCACGAAGCTTACCGCGCGCAAACTCGTCTCCCAATGAACCACCCTGTCGTCGCGACCATGGATGAACAAGCAGGGCACCTTGCTTTGCGTCAGGCGTGCAAGAAGCTCTTCACCATCGGGCGCAGGTCGGAAGAAGGCGAAACCCGCCTCGTTGGGTTTGAGGAAATTCTTCAAATGATGCCTGACTTCGATGGCGCTTGCCGAGCGTTCTTCGAGAAGCTCGTCGGTCGCAAAACTCGGATCATGGACCATGATGTTCACAAGGCGGCGGAAGTTTTCCGGAGATGGATCCCGATATGTCTCGAGGATGATACGCATACCCTCGCTCACGCCGCCGGGCGTCAGCAGCGCCTGGCCAATGATACCCGACCCCATGGTGACGCAGCGGTCGACGCGCTCGGGATGATAGGCACTGAAATGCATGCCGACGAGGCCGCCCATCGAGTTACCGACGATGGCCGCGCGGTCGATACCAAGCTCGTCGAGCAGCTCTTTCAGCGCCTGGACATGGGCAAGGGAGCGGTGTTGCTCCATCGGATCCAGCGGATCACTCTTGCCCCAGCCCGGCAGGTCGACAGCAATGACACGGTATTCGCGGGCGAAGGCAGCGATGTTTGGGCTGAAGTTACTCCAGGCGGTGGCACCAGGCCCACTACCGTGGAGGAGCATTAGGGGCGGGCCCTCGCCAGCCTCATTGTAGTGGACTTGCCAATTCTTCGTTTTGGCAAAGCGACTGGTACCAGCCTCGGTCAGCGGCCTTGCGATTTCAACGTCCGGTTGCATGGGCTTCCGACCTCCCTAATGTTTGGCGCCCGTGATCCTGCTGGACCGATACGCGCGCTCCGGCAACATTCTCGCGGCGTTGCCTTGGCCTGCTGGGACGTTAGGGCAATCCAACACTCCTTAGAACTCGGTTGTTCTGAACGTGGCTATCGGTATGACCGATAGTTAAGCTCGACTCGCGGCATGGGTGCCGCACAATCATCTCTCCGTTTCGGGGAAGATCATTTCGACGGACGGAAAATGACGCACCTTCGCAACCTCAATCTCAACTTGCTGCCGATTCTGCAGGCGATCCTGCGGACAGGCAACATCACCCGGGCGTCCGAACAACTCAACATGAGCCAGTCTGCGGTAAGCGATGCGCTCTCGAAGCTTCGGCTTCACTTCAAGGACGAACTGCTGCTGCGATCGGGCCGCAAGATGGTGCCGACCAGTCTCGCACAGGCGCTCCTGCCCCAGATCGATGATGCTGCCGAGCGGGTCTCCCGCGTCTTCGGGCAACCTGTCCTCGACCCGGCTTCCATCCGACGCCGCTTTATATTAGCGACACCCGATGCGGTCATTTCCGTCATCGGCCGGCGCATCGTCGCGTCCGTCCAGCGCGAAGCGCCGGGAGCGGATGTGCAGTTCATTCCCTTGTCAGCAACGACACGCAGAGACCAACTCGCAATGTTCGATCTGATGATCGGGCCAGCCCTTATGCGAAGCTGGGGAGAGCATTTGAGCCAGCATGAGCTTTACGAGGAAAGCTTCGTCTGCATCATGCGCAAGGGTCATCCGCTCTCGACGTCTCCCCTGACGCGAGAGAGATATTGGAGTGCGGATCACGCCGCCTATCGTCCCGATGCGAGCGGGATCAGGACTGTGGAAGATGAGTTCATCGCTGCAGAAGGGGGCATCCAGCGCGAAGTCGTCCGCGTGCCAAACTTCTGGCTCCTCGCCAAATTTGTAGAAACTTCGGACTGTCTCGCGCTGATGCAGCGCCGGCTAGCTGTCCTGCTCGCGGAAACCGGCAATATCGTCATCGCCGATCCACCCTTCGCAACAAACCGGATGATGTTCTATCTGTTCTGGGACGCGGTGCATCAGAATGATCCCGAACACCGTTGGTTCAGAGGTCTGGTCACTCGAGAGGCTCGTGTCGCAGCGGATATTGAAGCTCCCGACCGCAAGCATCTTCTGCAATCGGATCGAAAGGCTTAGCTGCTCGCCCACCGATGGGCGACATTACATCAGATCTCCGGTTTCCAGTTTTCCGAAAGCGAACCAGGGGTTTTGTGACCCCAAAGACTAGTGCGGCTATGGGTCGTTACGCGCCATGTGGAGTCATCGACATCCAGCGCACCAAAGCCGAATTCGACGTCGAAGCCCGAGGGTGTTTGTGCATAGAAGGAGATCATCTTGTCGTTCGAGTGACGACCGATGCTCAGCGAAATGGCCGCACCAACGGTGTCCATCCGATCCTGCGCGTAACCGACCTCATCCAGGTCCAACACCTGCAGCATGAAATGCTGCATCCGCTTCGGTCCCTTCAATGGGAGGAAGGCGACCGTGTGATGGCGGTTGTTGCAGTGGTAGAACTCGAGGGGGAGCGGTTGCGATTGCCCTATTTCGAGAATGATCATGTCGGACAAGCGGAAGTCAAGCGCGTCCCGGTAGAAGGCCCGGGTCGCATCCATGTCTGTTGCGGTAAGCAGAACATGGCCCAAACCCTGCTCGCCGGTGAGGAAGCCGCAAACTCCGGCAGGCGAAATGAACGGCGCCTCGTCGCTTTCCCCCGGGCCATAAAATATCTCGATCCGAAGGCCCTCCGGGTCTGCGCAGGTAAACAGGTCCAGCACATTCCGAAGGCGTTTCAGTTCGGCGGTCCCCTCCTCTACGGCAATGCCGTCATCAGCCAGCTTCCGTTTAAGGGTCTCGAAAACCGCTTGGCCGGAAACCTCAAAACCCAGGAACGATACATCGTCTTCCGCGCCGGACTCGACCGATACACGCCAGGAGAGAGCGTCATTGCGGTAACGATGACTGCCACCCACAAATCCCGCATCCATCATCCCAAGGCCCTCGGTGAGGAACGTTCCCCACCGATCCGTGTCGCTGACCCGAAATCCGATATAGCCCAGTTGACTGATTCCCATCGCATCCGCTCCTCTTGCCTTTTGAACATTATGGAGGGGTGTATCGCACGATCGCAAATCGATGTTTGCGATGGCAATCATCGGCGCGCCCGAGTGTCTGCACTGCAGACCCACACGTAGTTGGCGTGGGCTTGTCACCCGGTCTGGTTGCCTGCCGGCAACGAAGGCAGACAGAACTGCAGTTGCCGGCATTTGAGGCAAAAAAAAGAGAGTATATGATCTTGGCATAACCAGATCTACAGATGGCGGCGGCAGATGGAGCAGGCAGCGCCGAGCTTTGCAGAGGTGCAGGTGCACCCTGATCCGGCACCGGCGATTGGGACGGCGATTATAGTGGAGTTCGAGCGGGCGATTTGACCTGCTCCCCAGAAATCATGCCATTGGTAAGTTAGCTCGTCAGATGGAGACGAGTGATGCGGCGAGGCCGATTTACCGAGGATCAGATCATTGGCGTGCTGCGCGAGCATGAGGCTGGCGTGAAGACCGCCGAGCTGTGCCGGAAGCACGGGATCAGCGATGCGACGTTCTACAACTGGAAGGCGAAGTATGGCGGCATGACCGTGTCGGAGGCGGCGCGGTTGCGCACGCTGGAGGACGAGAACCGACGGCTGAAGAAGCTGCTGGCGGAGTCGATGCTTGACGTGTCGGCGCTGAAGGATCTGCTGGGAAAAAACTGACCCGGTCTGCGGAGCGCTACGCTGCGGTGGAGAAGCTGATGGCCGATCACGGCTTCTCCGAACGTCGCGCCTGCAGGCTGATCGGGGTCAATCGGTCGGCATGGCAATATGAGCCGCTTCGCGGGAAGGACGATGCTGTCCGCGAGCGGATGCGAGAGATCGCGAACGAGCGCCGTCGGTTCGGCTATCGACGGCTGGCGATCCTGCTCAGGCGCGAGGGGAAAGGCATGAATTTGAAGAAGGTGTATCGGCTGTATCGCGAGGAGCGGCTGACGGTGCGCAAGCGTGGTGGTCGCAAGCGCGCGTTGGGAACACGGGCGCCGATGGCGATCCCGCAGGAGCCCAACCAGCGCTGGTCGCTCGACTTCGTGTCGGATGCATTGGCCTGCGGCCGGCGGTTCCGCATGCTCAACGTCATTGACGACTACAGCCGGGAATGCCTGGCATGCATCGTCGATACCTCGCTGTCAGGTCGGCGCGTCATCCGCGAGCTGAGCGTCATCGCCGAACGTCGCGGGCTGCCGTGCATGGTGGTCAGCGACAATGGCACCGAGCTCACCAGTCACGCCGTCCTCGCCTGGTGCCAGGACACCGGGGTCGAGTGGCATTACATCGCGCCGGGCAAGCCGCAGCAGAACGGCTTTGTCGAAAGCTTTAATGGTCGCTTGCGCGACGAGTGCCTGAACGAGCACCTGTTCCCATCGCTGGCTGCGGCGAGACGGATCATCGAGGCATGGCGGACGGACTACAACACCGTGCGTCCGCACAGCAGTCTTGGCGGGTTGGCACCCGC
>NZ_CAVK010000102.1 GCF_000382885.1 Sphingobium indicum BiD32 | reverse complement strand
CCCTCGAACACCGAACTTGCCGCCTCTACGTCGGCCGCAAATAGCGCCTCGGCGAGCTTAAATTCCAAATTTTCACCCATGTCTCTGTTCGCTTCCGATTGGCTAGGCGGGGAGCGCGCTAAAGCGGCTTAAACGCGCAAATCTTCCTTTTTGGCAGGAGGAAAGGGATCTGTCGCCGAACGGCCCATGCCCAGGACCCAGCGGGTCCCACGCTCGGTCACGATGTCCCAATCCATGCCCGGCCAGCTCACCATTACATCGACATCGCGCATGTAACGCGGGAGAGGATTGGCCAAGTTGAAGGCACTGGAGCCGACGCCGTCCATAATCGATCGCACTGCATCCTTGCAAAGGTGCCCAATCGTGACGAGATCAAGGCTCAACTGCCCCTCCTCCTCCAGCGACCAATCCAGCTCGGCATCGCACTTAGCCGCGGTTCGCGAGAGCACGTCCTGCCAGAGCAGATCGGCACACCTAACGTTCTGGCGGGCGCTGCTCCAGCGGACACGTGATTGTTCACGATCGAGCCGAAGCAGCCCGAACAGCTTGGATTCCTCCATCCGCGTGCGACCGAGTTCAATTACCGCCTCTGCCGAGCCCAGCATTATGCTCGCCACCATGAGATACAGCGGAAGAAGCAGTGGGAAGCGGTAGATCGATTCCTCGTGAACTGCTCCTGGGTGCAGTGAAGGCGATTGAAATATGTCGGTGCGAATCGCGCGTTGGTCGGGTACGAAGAGATCTTCTGCAGATACGCTGATACTTCCCGTCGCCGCCATTCCCGTGAAGTGCCAGTCATCGTGAAGCGTGATATCCGCGTGCGGCAGCAAAAAGGTGTAAGGTGTCGGCTGCCCTTCCTCATCCACGAAGGACGTCACGAGCGTCCAGTCGGAATTGCAGGCGCCAGATCCATAGCCCCACTTCCCGCTCAACCTGTAGCCGCCATCAACCTTCACGGCTTTGCCAAACGGAAGCAGCGAAGCCGCCGCCCGGATATATGGCCTCTCGGCTAGCAGTTCCTCCTGCAGTCCCAGATCCATTCGACACAGCATCCAGTTGTGCTCGATCAGGAACGATACCGCCCACGCAGTCGACGCATCGCCGTGCGCCAGGCGGCGTGCAATCCGGCACAATGCGTCCAAGCCTAGCCCATGGCCTCCGTGCTTCTTGGGCACCATCAGCTGTAAAAGCTCCGCCTTCTCGACCTCGGCGATAGTCTCGTCAGGGATTCTCCTGATCTGTTCGGCCTCGCGTGAACGAGATCGGATGTTGGGGACCATTGCGTCTATGCGCCGAAGCAGCTCCTCGGTCAGTTCATTGTTATCCAAGTTAGGCTCCATCTTGCGCATGACATTCATCTCTGTGTCTCCGATCTCCATGCCGCGAGGCACCATCGGATCGATCGGGCGGCGCATAGGCACCGTCGTCCTGAATCAGACTATTGCTTCGCGAACCCAAAGGTTGGGGACAGTGCTACGGACACGTCGCGAGATTTTCGCCTAACTATCGATTGCCAAGCCATCCTTGGCCCGGAAGCATGGCGGATGACAGCGCGCGCATGCATTACAGGGACTGCACGTCGAGAGGCTCGAGAAAACTCACGTGCGCGTTTCGCGTGATCGCGGGCACTGATTTCATCTGATCGCGGGCAGCGATTTCACGGGAAGCCGGGCACCTATTTCACACGATCGCGGGCACTGATTTCGCGCGATCGCGGGCAGGCATGACCAACGAACTGCAGTTACTCCGCCTCCTGAAACACAGGAGGATTGGAATGCCGACAGGACGTTTGACCATGCGCCGTATTCGCGACGTTTTGCGATTGAAGTTTGCCCAAGGGCTGAGTGAGCGGGCGATTGCGTCCTCGCTTGGGCTTGGGAAAGGGAGTGTGGGCACGTACCTGCGGCGCGCCCGGGATGCTGGACTGGGCTGGCCCCTGCCGGAGGGGCTGGATGATGACAGCCTTGAGCTGCTGCTATTCCCGAACGCTTCAGACGTGGCCGATCCAGACCGGCCAGTTCCGGATTGGGCCGTAATTGATCAGGAACTGCGCAAGCGCGGGGTCACGCGCATGTTGCTGTGGCAGGAATACCGGGCACAGCACCCCCACGGATTTGGCTACACATGGTTTTGCACCCACTTTGACGCGTGGAAAGGCCGTGTACGGCCGAGCATGCGGCAAACGCATGTGGGCGGCGAAAAGGTGTTTGTCGACTTCTCCGGCGACACGATCGAGATCGTTGACCCGGCAACCGGTGAGGTGAAAGCGGCCAAGCTGTTCGTCGCAGCGATGGGGGCCTCAAGCTATACCTACGCCTTGGCTGTTGCCAGCGAAGGGCTGGAGGATTGGATTGCGGCCCATGTGGGGATGTTTGCCTATCTGGGCGGTGTGCCGAAGGTGGTCGTACCCGACAACCTGAAATCGGCTGTGATTAAGCCGGACCGCTATGATCCCGGCTTGAACCGGACCTATGCTGAAATGGCCGGGTACTACGGCACAGCAATCCTGCCGGCGCGCGTGCGAAAGCCAAAAGACAAGGCCAAAGTCGAGGTAGCCGTGCAAGTCGCCCAGCGCTGGCTCCTGGCAAGGTTGCGCAATCGCAGGTTCTTCTCACTAGCCGAGCTGAACACTGCCATCCGGCCATTGCTCGACGAATTGAACATGCGCGTCATGCGTGACTATGGCGCCAGTCGCGCTGATTTGTTCGCCACATTGGATCGTCCGAACTTGCAGCCGCTGCCCGCCGATCCCTATGTCTTTGCGCGCTGGAAACGGGCCCGTGTCGCCCCCGATTATCACATCGAGGTAGATCGCTGCTGGTATTCTGTGCCGTTCAACTTGATCCGGCAGGACGTGGACGCGCGGGTTACTCATGCCACGGTAGAAATCTTCCATCGTGGCAAACGCGTCGCTAGCCATCTGCGCGATCCCGGACGGCGTAGTCATGTCACGGCGGCCGAGCATATGCCGTCGGCGCACCGCCGCTATGCCGAATGGTCCGCGACGCGCATTCTGAACAGCGCCGCAAAGCTGGGGCCCTCCGTGGCTGCGTTTTGCGATATCGTAATGCAGGACAGGCCGCACCCCGAACAAGGCTTCCGAACCTGCCTGGGCGTGCTGTCGTTGGCCAAAAGCTTCGAGCCCCGGCGGATCGATGCCGCATGCCGCCGGGCCGTCGCCATCAAGGCCCGATCGGTCGCATCCATCCGCTCGATCCTGAAGACCGGTCTTGATCAGGCTTTCCTGGAACCAGACCCCGAAGAGCTGCCGCTGCAACACCGCAACATCCGCGGCCAGAACTATTACCACTGACAGAGGAGATTACTGTTGCTGTCCCATCCCACTTGCGACCGTCTGGAGGCTATCGGGCTTTCCGGTATGGCAAAGGCACTTCATGAACAGCGGCGCGTTGGCGCGACGTTTGAAAGCCTCAGCTTTGAAGAAAGGCTGGGATTGCTCGTCGATCGCGAAGCTGCAGAGCGTGACGCCAAGAAGCTGGCTACGCGGTTACGTTTTGCCGCCCTGCGCCACGCGGCCTGTGTTGAAGATATCGACATGCGCAGCCCTCGCGGCATTGATGTCGCGGTGATGGCGCATCTGATCGATGGCAGCTGGATCAACCGGCACGAAAATTTGCTGATCACAGGGCCAACAGGGTTGGGCAAAAGCTGGATCGCCTGCGCACTGGGCAACAAAGCTTGCCGTGATGGTCGCCGGGTTGTCTATCATCGCGTGCCCCGCCTGTTCCAGATGTTGGCCATAGCCAAAGGCGACGGACGACATGCCCGCGTTCTCAAAGCCATCGAACGTACGGAACTGCTCATCCTTGATGATTGGGGGCTCTCAGTCCTGACGGCAACAGAGCGACGCGATCTGCTGGAAATCCTCGACGATCGACAAGGTCGGGGCTCCACCATCGTCACCAGTCAGCTTCCGGTGGATCAATGGTTCGAGGTTATCGGCGATCCCACCCTGGCAGATGCGATCCTCGACCGCCTGGTCCACAACGCTCACCGCCTAACCCTGAGCGGCGACAGCATGCGAAAAAAGATGAGCACCATGAAATTGCTTGACCAAAGCCTTCAGCCCTGACTCAATAACACCCGTTGGCCAGCCTGCCCGAGGGCGCGAAATGGCTGCCCGCGATGCCGTGAAACGCGTGCCCGAGATCGCGCGAAATCACTGCCCAACTTCCGCGAAATGCGCACTCACGCCGATCGGATCATCGAGCAGCGGCAGGATGCTGGCCCGATAGGCCTTGTAGTGGTCGGTCTCGCGGTGAAAGGCGACCGCGTCGTCATCTCGATAACGTTCGATCAGATGAAAAAGCGTTCGCCCTTCGTGATCGGCCTTGAAGAGATCATAGCGCAAATTGCCGGGTTCGGCCCGCGTGTTCGGCACCATAATGCGCAGGATAGCCTCGACTTCGGCTTCGTGGCCGGCCTTTGGAAGAAAACGTACGAACACGATCTTATTCATCTCAATTATCCTTCATGGTGTTGATTGGCGATCTTGTGCGTGCCGGACGAGATCCGACGCCTTCTCCGCAATCATCATCACGGCCGCGGCCGTATTGCCGCGCACGACATTGGGCATCACCGAAGCGTCGATGACGCGGAGGCCGTGAAGGCCGTGTACGGATAGCTGTGGATCGACGACCGCACCCTTACCCCTGCCCATCGCACACGTGCCGACTGGATGATGGACGGTCACGGCCGTCTGGCGGATCGCGGCTCGCAGTTCGTCAGGCGTTATGGCGTCGGGGCCCGGCACTATCTCCCATGCCTCCATCCGCGTGAACGCCTTGCTCGCAAAAAGACGGCGGCTGAGCGCGATGCCCGCTAGCAGAGGTTCGAAATCGCGTTCGTCAGCAAAGAACTTCGGATCGATCAGCGGCGCGCTACGCGGGTCGGCACTTGCCAGGCGCACTGAGCCCCGGCTCTTCGGGTGAAGGAGTACGTTCAGAATGCCATAGCCGTGTCCCAGCGGAATGGGAAAGCCCGACGCGTTGCGATGTGCGGGCATGAACACCAGTTGGAGGTCGGGCACCTTTTCGTCATGTCGAGTGCGGACCATGCCGGTCGCTTCGAACGGCTCTGTTGCAAAAATCGTGAAGCTTGAGCATGCTTGGCGGAGATT
>NZ_CAVK010000103.1 GCF_000382885.1 Sphingobium indicum BiD32 | reverse complement strand
CGCCCTATCGATAGCTCGACACCCCTCCGTCTGGCCTGCGGCCAGCCACCTCCCCCACAGGGGGAGGATGAGCGTTACTGCTCCCTCCAGCTTTCCGTCAGTGAACGAACCGCGCCACCACGTCGCGGTAGGAGCGGCTGACTTTGACCTGGGCGCCCGATTCCAGCACCAGGAAACATTCGCCATTGGTATGCGGCTTGACCTGCTTGACCTGGCTCAAATTCACGATGGTCGAGCGATGGACGCGCTGGAAATTGCGGGGGTCGAGGCGCTTTTCCAGATCCTTCATGGTTTCGCGAAGGATCAGCGAATTGTCGGCGGTGTAGATGCACATATAGTCGCCCGCCGCGTCGATCCGCTCGATCGAATCGACATCGACGCGGAAAATCTGGCCGCGATCCTTGATGTTGATGAGTTTCTCGAACCGGTTGGAGGCCGGGCCTTCCTCGTCCGCTGCATTGAAATCGCTCATCGCCTGGGGCGCGACTTCGGCCAGCACCTCACGCAATTTCTCCGCTTCCTGCACCTGCCGCTTGTCGGACAGGCGCAAACGCACCCGGTCAAGCGCGTCGGCCAGACGGCCTTCCTCCACCGGCTTTAGCAGATAATCGACCGCCTGCGCCTCGAACGCGCGAATCGCATGGTCCATATAGGCGGTGACGAAGATGAACAGCGGCGGCTCCACTTCCATGATGCCCTGAACGACCGAAAAACCGTCAAAGCCGGGCATCTGGATGTCGAGGAACACAAGGTCGGGCTTGTGCGTCTTGATGGCGCGGATCGCTTCGCGCCCATTGTTGCAGGTTTCGATAATTTCGACATCCTCATGCGCTTCCAGACGCAGCATAAGCCCTTGCGTAGCAAGGCTTTCGTCGTCGACGAGGATTGTTCTGATCGTCATGCGGCCACTTTCGATGAATCTTCCAAATTAAGCGGAATTTCGATGATCACCGAAAAACCACTGGGACTTGAACGTGTTTCAAAGCTCTGTCGTTCCCCGAAGGCCTGAATGAGCCGGTCGCGGATGTTCGGCAGGCCAACGCCGGTCCCTTCGCTGACGGCAATGTGTGGCTTCATTCCACCTTCATTCAATCCCGGCCCGCTGTCCGATACGACGATCCGCACATTTTCGCCGGCAGGCTGCGCGCTGACCGATATTTCCGCGCCTTCCTCCTTGGGCGTGACGGCATATTTGATCGCATTTTCGACCAGCGGCTGAAGCAGAAGCGATGGCAGCCGCGCCTGTCCGACGGCCGGGTCGATGGTGAATATCGGACGCAGCCGATCCTCGAACCGCATCTTCTCAATCTCCAGATAGAGTTTGAGCGTCTCGATCTCCTGCTCGATCGTCACCTGCGCGGTCGGCTCGTTGATAAGGGTATAGCGCAGGAAGGAGGACAGGCGCGACAGCATGGCGTTCGCTCGGTCGGTCTGTTTGAGCAGCACCAGCGTCGAGATGGAGTTCAGCGTATTGAACAGGAAATGGGGATTGAGCTGATAGCGCAGCATCGCCAGCTGTGCGCTCGATGCCTGATTTTCCAGATGGAGCAGCTGGTCGGCCTGCTCCTCCACCGTCAGGTAGAAGTTGATGGCATAATAGAGCGCGGACCATGCGCCCAGCAGCGTCATCGACAGGTAGAAAGCGCCCAGGAACAGTTGCAGCCCGGCCGTATCGCTGCCCTTGTTCTGGGTCGAAAACACCCAGGCGTCGATGAAGGCAACCAGCCCTGCCGCAACCACGACCGTCAGGATCGACACGCCCCAGGTGATGATCGGCTTCTGCCGGAGCAGGAAGCGAAACATCACCGCGATCAGCAGCGTCACCGAATAGCCGGTGACGGTAGAGATCAACACCGGCACCAGGCTGGAAAGCGGCTGGCCATTGGCGATGGTGGACGATCCGCGCAGCAGGAACGCACCGGCCCAGCCGAGCGATTGCAGGTTCCAGAAAGCGCGGTTCTTGTCCGCGAAAAAGGGCTGGGGCTGAAAGGGATGAACAGACATTACAGGCAGCCTAGGCGATTTGAGCCGACGGGTGAAGCCGCTGCGGCCCATAACATCCTGATCCCGGCCGTCAGGCGGCGGCAGCGGGTTCCTCCGCCATCGGCGTGACTTCATCGGGGCACAGCCAGACCAGATCGCTCAGTTCCAGCACGCGGCCATCATGCGCCTGTATCGTGACCTTGCGGATGGGCTGACCATCGCGCCGGTCGGCCAGCACCTGGCAGGACACGGTGCCGCAGCCCCATTTTTCGCCCCACTGGCGCAGCGCGATCATGACGGGGGCCAGTTCCTGCCCCTTTTCGGTCAGGCGATACTCCACCTTGCGCCGGTCGCACTGCATCGGTTGCCGCAGCATGATGCCGTTTTCGACGAGCCGCGACAGACGGTTGGCCAATATGTTGCGGGCAATGCCCAGCGTCGACTGAAACTCCTCAAAATGGCGGATTCCCGACAAGGCACCGCGCAGGATGAGGAAGGACCATCGTTCGCCCATCGCCTCCAGCGCGGCGGGAAGCGCACATTGTTCGAGATCCTGGGCCAGATTATGTTTCATGATCATGACTAGATAGCCCAAAGCGGGCGCAGTTGCAAAAGCGCCGTGTATTTAGGGCAAATGGGATTTTTTTGTTGCGCCGCAAGGCACTTCCCACACAATCGGGAAACGATGTTACGCCAGTATGAACTTGTCGAGCGCGTCAAACGCTATGATCCCAATGCGGATGAAGCGATGATCAACCGCGCCTATGTCTTTTCGGTCCAGAAGCATGGCAGCCAGAAGCGCGCCAGCGGCGACCCCTATTTCAGCCACCCGATCGAGGTGGCGGGCATCCTCACTGATTTCGGGCTGGACGACCAGACGATCGTAACCGCGCTGCTGCACGACACGATCGAGGACACGCTGGTCACCTATGCGGAAATAGAGGCGGCGTTCGGCAAGGATGTCGCGCGCATGGTCGATGGCGTGACCAAGCTGTCGAAGATCGAGGCGATGAGCGAGAATGAGCGGGCGGCGGAAAATCTCCGCAAATTCCTGCTCGCCATGTCGGACGATATTCGCGTGCTGCTGGTCAAGCTGGCCGACCGGCTGCACAATATGCGCACGCTGCATTTCATCAAAAATCCCGACAAGCGCCGTCGCATCGCCAAGGAGACGATGGATATCTATGCGCCACTGGCCGAGCGGATCGGCATGTATGATTTCATGCGCGAAATGCAGTTGCTCGCCTTTCGCGAGATCGAGCCGGAAGCCTATGCCAGTATTACCAAGCGGCTGGAGCAGCTGAAGGAAGGCGGCCATGACAAGGTCGACCGGATCGGCGCGGAATTGCAATTGCTGCTGGGCAGCTCGGATATTCCGGTCACCGTGTCGGGGCGCGAGAAACATCCTTTCTCGATCTGGAAGAAGATGCAGGAGCGCCATATCAGCTTTGAACAGCTGACCGACGTGATGGCGTTCCGCGTGATTACCGAGACGACCGAGGATTGCTACCGCGCGCTGGGCGTCATCCACCAGACGTTCAAGATGGTGCCGGGCCGGTTCAAGGATTATATCTCCACCCCCAAGCGCAACGGTTACCGGTCGCTCCACACCACCGTCATCCATCAGGACAATGCCCGGATCGAGGTGCAATTGCGCAGCCGCGACATGCATCATGATGCCGAACTGGGGCTGGCGGCGCATTGGGCGTACAAGCAAAAGGGCGACGCGGGGGATCAGAATGCGGCGTGGCTGCGCGATCTGGTCGAAATATTGGAACAGAGCCAGGACGCGGACGAGCTGCTCGAACATACCCGCATGGCGATGTATCAGGACCGCATCTTCGCCTTCTCGCCCAAGGGCGAGTTGCACCAGCTGCCCAAGGGATCGACCCCGGTGGATTTCGCCTATGCGGTGCATACCTCGCTCGGCAACCAGACGGTCGGGGCCAAAGTCAATGGCCGGGTGGTGCCGCTGCGCACCTCCCTCGAAAATGGCGATCAGGTCGAAATCCTCAAATCCGCCGGACAGGAGCCACAACCGGGCTGGCTGACCTTCGCCATCACCGGCAAGGCTCGCGCCGCCATCCGCCGCTATATCCGCCAGAAGCAGCGCGGCGAGGAAGTCGAGCTGGGCGAGAAACTCTATGAGGAAATTGTCGGCCGATTCTCCCATGATCTGGCCAGCGAATTGGGTGACAAGGCGCTGAATGCCGCGCTCAAGCGTTTGAAGCTGGACGATCGCGCCACGCTGATGGTGGCGATCGCCACGCATCGGCTGCTCGATTCAGAGGTCATGGAGGCGCTGGTCCCCGGCTCCACCACCGGCACGGGCATGGAGGAAGCCCATCCACGCCAGCACGCGCCCATCTCCATCCGCGGGCTGACGCCGGGCATCGCCTACAGCCTGTCCGATTGCTGCCACCCGGTGCCGGGCGACCGCATCGTCGGCATCCGCCGCACCGGCGGGCCGATCGAGGTCCACACGATCGATTGCCGCACGCTGGAGGCGGGGCAGGATGACGACTGGGTCGACCTGTCCTGGGACAGCAAGTCCAAGGGCGGCACCGCGCGGTTGCAGGTCATCGTCAAGAACCAGCCGGGCGCGCTGGCGGCGGTCACCAATGTGTTCGGCGCGACCAAGGCGAACATCCTCAACCTGCAACTGGTCAACCGCGAAGGCCCGTTCCACACCGACATCATCGACCTGGAAGTCGCCGACGCCCAGCATCTGATGCGGATATTATCGGCGCTCCGCGCGCTCGACACGGTGGTGCAGGCGGACAGGGTCTAGGCGGCAGAAATGCATCTTCCCCTTGCAGGGCAGGGTTATAGTATATGAAACTGCGCCCTCCTTCATCGTCATCCTGAACCGGTTTCAGGATCCATTTCTCGTCACGAGCGAAGGCTTTTGGGGCACGATGGATGCTGAGCCGAAGGCCAGCGCAGCTGAATAAATTCAGCATGACGTAAGCGGGATAACTGAACGTCAAATGCGATAGCCCTCCCTTGCAGGGGAGAGCGAATTTCCGCGTGACATCGCCCCCTGTCCACGCTAAGGGCGGCGGCAGCGAACCCCCTGTGGGTTCACCGTCCGAGACAGTTGGTGAGGGGAATTTGCCCCTCTTAATGTCCAGCCTAGACGGGGAAAAGTTCTTTACCGGGCACGGCTCTAGCGGCCTGTTCCGGGTCTGCCGCCTTCCTTCAAACGGACGAACGGCCAGTCGATCTCTCCCCTTCGGACTAACATCCCGTGTGCTTGCACGCGGGTTTTGCCGTCCATCGGGCTTTCCGGTGGACATGAAGTGGAGAATGGCATGGATCGTAATCAGAAATCTGAGGTCGTCACCACGCTGAACGCTACTTTTGCCGACCTGGGTGTTGTCGTGGTCACACGCAACCTGGGCATGACCGTCGCACAGTCGACGGTCCTGCGGCAGAAGATGCGCGAAGCGGGCGCGTCCTACAAGGTTACGAAGAACAAGCTCGCCAAGATCGCGCTGAAGGACACGCAATACGAGACGATCAGCTCCATGCTGACCGGCCCGGTTGCGCTGGCCACATCGGCCGATCCGGTCGCCGCCGCCAAGGTGGTGATCGATTTCGCCAAGACCAACGACAAACTTGAGATCGTTGGCGGCGCAATGGGCGGTGTGCTGCTCGATGCAGAGGGCGTCAAGGCGCTCGCATCGATGCCCTCGCTGGACGAACTGCGTGCAAAGATTATCGGCCTCATCCAGGCGCCGGCAACCAAGCTCGCTACCGTCATCCAGACGCCGGCTTCGCAGCTCGCTCGTGTCTTCAACGCCTATGCGGAGAAGGAAGCGGCCTGATTGGTCGCAACCAGCTTCCTGTAATCGTTTCAACATATTGCGGGGTTCACCCCGTTTAGAAGGAAAAATATCATGGCAGACATCAACGCACTGGTCGAACAGCTTTCGGCCCTGACCGTCCTCGAAGCCGCCGACCTGTCGAAGGCGCTGGAAGAAAAGTGGGGCGTTAGCGCCGCTGCCGCCGTCGCCGTCGCCGGCCCGGCCGCTGCCGCGGCTCCTGCTGCTGAAGAGCAGACCGAATTCGACGTGATCCTGACCGGCGACGGTGGCAAGAAGATCAACGTCATCAAGGAAGTCCGCGCCATCACTGGCCTCGGCCTGACCGAAGCCAAGACCCTGGTTGAGTCGGCTCCCAAGGCGATCAAGGAAGGCGTGAACAAGGAAGAGGCCGAGAAGGTCAAGAAGCAGCTTGAAGAAGCCGGCGCGACCGTCGAACTCAAGTAATCGGGATGCCCTGCTTCACGCAGGGCTGACCGGGCTGGCCTTATGGGCTGGCGGAGATAAGGGCGGTGCCGAAAGGTGCCGCCCTTTTTCTGTTTGGGAGGCGGTCCCCACACCCCGTCATCCCGGACTTGATCCGGGATTCATTCACGCAACGGTCGTGGTTCTGAGCGAAGGTAGAGCCAATGGATCCTGACTTTCGTCAGGATGACGCCGGTGGTGATTGGCGGGCGGCAACCTTGAGCGGACCTTGTCCCCCCTCCCGCAGGC
>NZ_CAVK010000104.1 GCF_000382885.1 Sphingobium indicum BiD32 | reverse complement strand
CGGCCTGCGCCGGGGTGACGAGTATGGGGCTTCAGCTTCAAGCCTTGTTGTCGTCCACTTCGGAGAATTCGGCGTCGACGACATCGTCGTCAGCCTTGGGCGCGTCGGCACCCGGAGCGGCGGCCGCAGCCTGCTCCTTCTCATAAATGGCCTGGCCCAGCTTCATCGCGACCGTGGCGAGTTCCTGCGCCTTGGCCTTCATCGCTTCGGCGTCGCCGCTCTCGATCGCGGCCTTGGTGTCGGCAATCGCGGTCTCGATCTCGCCCTTCAGGCTGGCATCGATCTTGTCGCCATGTTCGGACAGCTGCTGCTCGGTCGTGTGTACCAGGCTTTCGGCGTTATTCTTGGCTTCGGCAGCTTCGCGACGCTTCTTGTCCTCTTCGGCAAAGCGTTCCGCGTCCTTGACCATCTGGTCGATGTCGGCGTCCGACAGACCGCCCGATGCCTGGATGCGGATCTGCTGTTCCTTGCCGGTGCCCTTGTCCTTGGCCGACACGTTGACGAGGCCGTTGGCGTCGATGTCGAACGTGACCTCGATCTGCGGCACGCCGCGCGGGGCCGGCGGGATGCCGACCAGGTCGAACTGGCCGAGGATCTTGTTATCAGCCGCCATTTCACGTTCGCCCTGGAACACGCGGATGGTCACCGCCTGCTGATTGTCGTCGGCGGTCGAATAGACCTGCGACTTTTTCGCGGGGATGGTGGTGTTGCGATCGATCATGCGGGTGAACACGCCGCCCAGCGTTTCGATGCCGAGCGACAACGGGGTCACGTCGAGCAGCAGCACGTCCTTGACGTCGCCCTGGAGCACGCCCGCCTGGATCGCCGCGCCCATGGCGACGACTTCGTCGGGGTTGACGCCAGTGTGCGGTTCCTTGCCGAAAAATTCCTTCACGGCTTCGCGCACCTTGGGCATCCGCGTCATGCCGCCGACGAGGACGACTTCGCTGATCTCGCTGGCGGAGACGCCCGCGTCGGCCATTGCCTTCTTGCACGGTTCCATGGTGCGCTTGATGAGGTCGGCGACCAGACGCTCCAGATCGGCGCGAGTGATCGACTTCACCAGATGCTTGGGACCATTCTGGTCGGCGGTGATGAAGGGCAGGTTGACTTCGGTGGTCTGGGCCGAGGACAGCTCGATCTTGGCCTTTTCGGCGGCTTCCTTGAGACGCTGGAGCGCCAGCTTGTCCTTGGTCAGGTCAATGCCTTCGGACTTCTGGAAGTCAGCGGCGAGGAATTCCACCAGCTTGGCGTCGAAATCTTCGCCGCCCAAGAAAGTGTCGCCATTGGTCGACTTCACTTCAAACACGCCATCGCCGATTTCCAGGATGGAGATGTCGAAAGTGCCGCCGCCAAGGTCATAGACCGCGATCGTCTTGCCGTCCTGCTTGTCGAGGCCATAGGCCAGCGCGGCCGCGGTCGGCTCGTTGATGATGCGCAGCACTTCAAGGCCGGCAATCTGGCCGGCGTCCTTGGTCGCCTGACGCTGGGCGTCGTTAAAGTAAGCGGGGACGGTGATGACCGCCTGCGTGACGGTTTCACCCAGATAGGACTCGGCGGTTTCCTTCATCTTTTGCAGGATGAAGGCGCTGATCTGCGACGGGCTGTAGTCCTGGCCACCGGCCTTGACCCATGCGTCGCCGTTCGGACCCTTGCTGATGTCATAGGGGACGAGTTCCATGTCCTTCTTGGTCATGGGATCGTCGAAGCGGCGGCCGATCAGGCGCTTGACCGCGAAAATCGTGCTGTCCGGGTTGGTGACCGCCTGGCGCTTGGCCGGCTGGCCGATCAGCCGCTCGCCATCCTTGGCGAAGGCGACGATCGAAGGCGTCGTGCGTGCGCCTTCCGCATTTTCGATTACCTTGGGCTTGCCGCCGTCCATGACGGCGACGCAGCTGTTGGTGGTGCCAAGATCGATACCGATAACTTTTGCCATTGTGTCCTCTTTGAACCCCAAATTCTATTCAGCGGTTGATGGCCCCATACCTCACGAAAGCGCCAAGGCAAGGCCAGTTTGCATGGGCGATATAGGGGCGCTTTTGCTTGGCACAAGAAGCTGGGGCGATTAGCTATGCACGCTGACCGGAATCGAGACAGTCAGGAACCAGTTGATGCGCGCGCCCTTTGCCCTTTTCGCCCTTTTGGCACCGCTGGCGCTGGCCGCGTGCGGTGACCCGGCGCCCTCCTATATCGACCAGGCCTGGGTGCGACTCAGCCCCAACAAGGAAACGCCGTCTGCGGGCTATTTCGTCGCCCATGGCGGGGACGCGGGGGCGCAAATTCGCGGAGTGCTGACCGACTATGCGCTCAAGATCGAGATGCATGAGAGCATCGACAAGGACGGCATGATGACGATGGAGCGGATCGACAGCGTGGATGTACCGGCCAAGGGCGAGGTCGCCTTTGCGCCCGGCGGCAAGCATCTGATGCTGTGGGGCGTCAATGATACCGCGATCGGCCGGGGCAAGATGCAACTGACCTTCCTGATGGCCAATGGCGACCGTCTACTGGTGGACGCGGTGATCCGCAAGCCGGAGCCTGCCGGCGCGGGTGCGGCCAAAACGGGCGAGCATGAGGGCCATTGAGCAGCCGTTACCTGACGCCCGATGAGGTTGCGCTCGCGCGGGGCGTATTTGGGCAAGCCATCGATTATGACCGGGTGCGGGTGCATGCGCGCAAATGGTGGCCGTTCCAGCCCAGAGGCATGACGATGGCGCCCGATGGCGACCTGTGGTTCCATCCTGACGGCGGGCTGTTCTGCGCGGATTTTTGCGAAAGCCCGCTGCATATACAGGGGCATTTCATCCATGAGATGACCCATGTGTGGCAGGCGCAGCGATCGGGGCGGTGGTGGCTACCGCTGATGCGTCACCCCTTCTGCCGCTATGACTATGCTATCGTGCCGGGCAAGCCGTTCGCGCGCTATGGCATCGAGCAGCAGGCGGAGATTGTGCGGCACGCATTTTTGCTGCGGCGGGGCGTGATCGTCGAGGGGAAGCCGGGGGTGGAGGCTTATGAGGGGCTGCTGCCCTTTGGTTGAAGCGGTTACCCAAATCGGGTAATATGCCAGCATGAGCAAATCCACATCCGTCGCATTGAGCGACCATTTCCGCGCCTTTGCCGAGCGCAAGGTGGCCGAGGGCCGGTTCGGATCGACCAGCGAAGTCGTCCGCGCGGGCTTGCGGCTGCTGGAAATGGAGGAAGAGAAACTGGAGGCATTGCGGGCGGCCCTGATCGAGGGTGAAGCGAGTGGCGTCCTGCATGACTTCGACATGCGTAAATGGATTGATCGTCGGTTTCCTGAGGCGTGACCGCTGCCGTCAGTTTTGCCGTTGCTGCCGAACGTGATCTGGCGGAAATATCGACATATACCGAAACGGAATGGGGCGCGGCGCAAGCCAAGGCCTAACTGGTTGCGATTGCCGATGCGATCGACCGGATCGCCGCCTATTCGGGCATTGGCAGCCCGATCGACGATATTCGCGGCGGATACCGCAAGTTTCGCGTGGAAAGGCACAATATATATTATCGCCATCGCGCGACGGGAATCGAAATAGTCCGCATCCTGCATCAGCGCGCAGATCATACTGCCAAGCTGCAATAAAATGGGCGGACCTTCCGGCCCGCCCCTTCTGATTTCACAATAGCTGATGGCAGATCAGTAAACGCGCGCCTTGGGCTTCACATATTCTGCTTCGTCGGTCATCGTATAGTCGTGGACCGGTCGATAATCGAGCGTTACCTTGCCGCCCGAACCGCCCCAGCCTTCAAACCAGCTGATGGTGTGCTTCATCCAGTTGTCGTCGTCGCGGTTGGGGAAATCCTCGTGCGCATGGGCGCCGCGTGATTCCTTGCGCGCTTCGGCACCTTCCATCGTGCAGATCGCCTGGCTCATGAGATTGTCGAGCTCGAGCGTTTCGACAAGGTCGGTGTTCCAGATCAGCGAGCGATCGCTGACCTTGACGTCCTGCAACCGCTTGTTGACCGCCTGCATCCGGGTGACCCCTTCGGACAGAAGCGCGCTGTCGCGGAACACGGCGGCGTGCTTCTGCATGGTGCGCTGCATGTCGAGGCGGATGTCCGCCGTCGGCGTGTCGCCCTTGGCATTGCGATAATGGTCGAGCCGTCCGAGCGCCAGATCGGCGGCGTCCGACGGCAGCGGCTTGTGCGGCGCGTTGGGCTTCAAATTGTCCTTGAGGAACAGGCCGGTTGCACGGCCGAACACGACAAGGTCGATCAGCGAGTTGGAGCCGAGGCGGTTCGCGCCATGGACCGACACGCAGGCCGCTTCGCCAACCGCGAACAGGCCGGGCACGATCACTTCCGGATCATCGCCCTTCTTGGTGACGACCTGGCCATGGTAGTTACAGGGGATGCCACCCATATTATAATGGACAGTCGGCGTGACGGGCAGCGGCTGGCGGGTCAGATCGACACCCGCGAAAATCTTGCCGCTTTCGGTAATGCCGGGCAGGCGTTCGGCCAGCACCTTGGGATCGATATGGTCGAGGTGCAGGAAGATATGATCCTTATGCTCGCCCACGCCGCGCCCTTCGCGCATTTCCATCGCCATCGAGCGGGACACGACGTCGCGCGACGCCAGATCCTTGGCCGAGGGGGCATAGCGTTCCATGAAACGCTCGCCTTCGGAGTTGGTGAGGTAACCGCCCTCCCCGCGCGCGCCTTCGGTGATCAGCACGCCCGCGCCGTAAATGCCGGTCGGGTGGAACTGCACGAATTCCAGATCCTGCAAGGGCAGGCCCGCGCGCAGCACCATGCCGCCGCCGTCGCCGGTGCAGCTATGCGCCGAAGTGGCGGAGAAATAGGCGCGGCCATAGCCACCCGTCGCCAGCACGACCGCATGGCTGCGGAAGCGGTGGATCGAGCCATCTTCCATGCACAAGGCGATCACGCCCCGGCATTCGCCATTTTCCATGATCAGGTCGATGGCGAAATATTCGATGTAGAAGTCCGCGTCATATTTCAGCGACTGCTGATAGAGCGCGTGCAGCATGGCGTGGCCGGTACGGTCGGCCGCGGCGCAGGTGCGCTGCACCGGCGGGCCAGCGCCCATATTCTGCATATGGCCGCCGAACGGACGCTGATAGATCGTGCCATCCTCGTTCCGGCTGAACGGCACGCCGGCATGTTCCAGCTCGATGACGGCGGCGGGTGCTTCGCGCACCATATATTCGATCGCGTCCTGATCGCCCAGCCAGTCGGACCCCTTGACGGTGTCGTACATATGCCAGGTCCAGTGGTCGGGCGAATTGTTGCCCAGCGACGCGGCGATGCCGCCCTGCGCCGCCACGGTGTGGCTACGAGTCGGGAACAGCTTGGTGATGCAGGCGGTCTTGAGGCCCGCTTCGGCGCTGCCCATGGTCGCGCGCAGGCCAGAACCGCCCGCGCCGACAACCACGGTGTCATACACATGGTCGATGATCTTATAGGCTTGCGTCATTATTCGACGACCCCCGTGAAGGCGATCTTGGCGATCGCAAAGACGCCCGCGGCCGCGCCGCCAAAGGCATAGAAGTTGAGCAGCAGCATCGAGAAGAAGGCCAGCCCCTTGTCGTGGACATAATCTTCCAGCATCACCTGCATCCCCAGGCGCAGGTGCCAGAAGATGCTGACGATCATCAGCATCATCGGCACCGCGACCAGCGGGTTGGCGATCCACAGCACGACGCTGTCATAGTCGAGACCCGGCAGGCTCAGGAGGCTGAAGATCAGCCACAGCACCAGCAACAGGTTGCCGACGGCAGTGTAGCGCTGCGCCAGCCAGTGATGCGCGCCATGCCGCGCCGAACCAAGGCCACGGACGCGGCCGATACCAGTACCGTTGCCCATCAGAAGGCCTTTCCGCAAATGTAGAGCCAGACAAGGCCGGTCACCAGCACCGACGCGACCATCGCCGCGATCGACCAGTTCCGGTTGGTGCGCAGTTCATAACCCGCGCCCATATCCAGCACGAAGTGGCGCAGACCTGAAAAGAGATGCTGGAAGAAGGCCCAGGTGATGCCGATCATCACCAGATAGCCAAGGGGCGAAGTCGCGCACTTGATGAAGGTCGCATAGGCTTCCGGGCCAGTCGCGGCGGCCATCAGCCACCAGACCAGGCCCAGCGCGCCCACGGTCGCAAGGCCGTTGCCGGTCACGCGGTGCAAAATGGAGATGGCCATCGCCGGACCCCATTTCCAGATCGTCAAATGCGGCGAGAGCGGCCGGCTGTTGGATCGCGCCATGTCTACCCTTGTCCCTGATATGTCCCTTAAGTGCGATCCCCTTAAGAGCGAACGCGGATGAGGGCAAGCCGCGCAAAGCATGGCTGCCCCAACGACCGTGTCGCGCGATCATAAGAAGTGATTAACCAAAGCGCGCTAAGGTCGGCCTGCTAAAGATCATTGCATCAACAGGGGCTGTCCCGTCATGTCGTCCTTCGCCGTATCACCTGCCAACAACAGTAACGGTATAGTCAGCCCGGAACTGATCGCGAAAATCGATCCCGACAACAGGTTTTCCCAGGGCGCGCGGGAAATCGGCATGTTGATCCAGGATAGCCTGGCCAGCGTGAGCGTGGCCTTTTTCAAGACATATATGAAGCAAACCGGCCTGCGCGAGAAGCTCAGCCCCGTCGCCATCAACGCGATCGAGGCGGCGACATACCATTATGTCGAACAGAAATTATTGCATTTCAAGGACGCCGTCTGGGCGCAGTCGTCCGCCGATTGCATACGCCGTGCGCGCAAACATGGCGTTTCGGTGCGATCCGTGCTGGGCGCCGTGGCCGCGGCGAATGAAAAAATCATCGAACTGATCTGGGAATATAGTCGCGACGACGAAGCCCGAAGCAAGCGCCTGACCCTCATCATGCTCCACATCTCGATGATGGACGCAGGCTTTATGAGCAACGTTCTGTCGAACGACCAGTCCGAAGCGCAGCGCGCAGAACGGCAACGTTTTGGCACATTGTTTGAACAGCGAATCGTCGGCGAAATCGACGGAGCGACCCGCTTGGGCGAATCACTGCGCGAACAGGCCAAGGATGCTTCGGCGGCCACGCGCGGGATGCTGGGCAAGGCGTCGGAAGTCGCCGCAGCCGCAGAACAATCCGCCCTCGCGATGCGTGAAGCGGCGCGCACATCCGCTGGCCTGATCCGCGCGATCGAGGATGCGCGCACCGAAGTGGAAGGCGCGGCGGGCGTGGCCCTGCGTGCCGCCAAACAATCGGGCGACGCGGTCACCATGTCCTCCACCCTGTCCGACCATGCCAAATCGATCGAATCGATCCTGGGCCTGATCCGCGACATTGCCGGGCAGACCAATTTGCTGGCGCTCAACGCCACGATCGAGGCCGCACGCGCGGGCGACGCCGGACGCGGTTTTGCCGTCGTCGCGCAGGAAGTCAAAAGCCTGGCCAACCAGACCGCGCGCGCGACCGACGAGATTGCGGGCAAGATTGCCGACATTCAGGCATCGACTCGCCTGTCGGTGGAAACCAATGAGCGTATCCGCGACACGGTGGGCGAAGTGCAGGCCAGCGCGGACCGAATCCGGCACGCCATGGACGCGCAGGCGCAGACCGTCACCATGATCACCGCAGCGGTGGATGAAACCGCGCTGGCAGCCGATTCGATGTCGACCACCATTTCGGCGATCCGGCAGGACACCGAAGTCGTCGCGTCGGAAATCGACCAGCTCGAACGCGGTTTTGTCAGCGTCGAAGGCAAGCTAGCCAGCCTGCGCCATGCATCGTCCGATTTCGGGCGGCAGGTCGCCTGATAGCACGTCGTTCAAATCCTCCCGCGCTTCCCCTGCCCAATTCACTAGGCTAAGGGCGGCGGCATGACCGCTGCTCAAAATCCCGCGCAAAGCTGGCCGGCCCTTCAAAGCTGGAAAGTCACCCTGCCCTGCACCCGCGCCGAAGCAGAAGCGCTGGACGGGGATATTGCCGCCTTTGCGCTGATGGAGCGGCCGCCGGTGCTCATGACCAGCGAAGCCGCGCCCGACGATGAAAATGCCTGGCAACTCGATGCCTATTTCGAGGGCAAGCCCAGTGCCGCTGCCATCAAGCTGTTGCGATCGATGGTGCCCAGCGCCGCCGGGATCAAGCCACTGGTCGAGGCGCTGCCGGACGAGGATTGGGTGACGCTGAGCCAGCAGGGGCTTGAACCCGTCACCGCCGGGCGCTTCCATGTCCGCAATCTTGCCAGCGACCCCGAACAGCCGGGTCATGTCAATATATTGATCGCCGCCAGCCGTGCCTTTGGCACCGGCCAGCATGAAACCACGGCAGGGTGTCTGGCCATGCTCGATCGGATGCGCCGGGTGGGGATGCGGTTCAACACTGTCGCCGATATCGGCACCGGCACCGGCCTGCTCGCCTTTGCCGCGATGAACCTGTGGCCGCGCGCTTATGCCATCGCGTCGGACATTGATCCGGTCGCTGTCGAGATCAGCGCGGAAAATGCCGTGACCAATGGCGTGCCTATGGGTGCCGGGCCGGGGCAACTGGCGCTGGTCACCGCCGCCGGGGCCAATCATGCCGCGATCATTGGGCGAGCACCCTATGATCTGCTGATCGCCAATATATTGGCCGGGCCGCTGATCGAACTCGCGCCGTCGCTCTGCGCGCTGGTCGAGGATGGCGGGACGATCCTGCTGGCGGGCCTGCTGAACGAGCAGGCCGACGCAGTGCTGGCCGCCTATCGCGCGCAAGGGATGCGGCTGGCCGAACGCGCCGACCGGGGCGACTGGCCAACGCTGCGCCTGCGCAAGCGCCCGCGCATCGGCTGGAAACGCCCCAACCGCCTGAACCCGGCCGCGCGCGGCGAAGCGCCGGGCTTTGGCAGCATCTAAGGAGTGACCGGATGACCATCACGCGCCAGACCATCGTCCATGAAGGGCCGGGCGGCCTGTTCGAGAGCATGGTCGTTGCCGATACTGCGGCGAGTGGACCGCGGCCCGGCATCCTGCTCTTTCCCAATGTTCTGGGAACCAAGGAATCCGATTTTGCCTATGCGGAAAAGGTCGCAGCGCTGGGCTATGGGGTGCTGGTCGCCGATGTCTATGGGCAGGGCAAGCGCACCACCCGCGCCGATCCCGACCCTGCGCGCTATATGGCGGAACTGAATGCCGACCGCGCGCTGCTGCGCGACCGGCTATTGTCAGCCCATGCGCTGCTCAAGGGGCTGGACGCAGTGGACGCGGCCCGCACCGCCGCTATCGGTTTCTGCTTTGGCGGCAAATGCGTGCTGGATCTCGCGCGGGCGGGGGCGGACATGGCAGGAGCCGTCAGCTTTCACGGCGTCTATGACGCGCCGCCCTTTCCCAACGCTGCGATCCGCGCGAAATTGCTGGTGTGCCATGGCTGGGACGATCCGATCGCGCCGCCCGAGGCAACCGTGGCGCTGGCGCAGGAATTGACGGCGGCGGGGTGCGACTGGCAGATCCACGCCTATGGCCGCACCGGTCATGCCTTCACCGACGAAAGCGTCAATATGTCGGACAAGGGGCTGGCTTACAGCGCGGATGCCGACCGCCGCAGTTTTCGGGCGATGGTGGGGTTTCTGGATGAACTGTTCGGATAGAGCACATCCGCTCGTCCTGAGTAGGGACTGAGCTTGTCGAAATGGCGTATCGAAGGACCGTGATTGGACGCAACCCTTCGATACGGGCCTTCGACTGCGCTCAGTCCCTACTCAGGGCGAACGGCTTTATGTTGAACATCCAGTTGAACGTCACCGCGTCGGGATGCGTCGCGCGCTGGCCAGATGATGGGCGTGGGTGATTGCTACGGCCAGCGCGTCCGCCGCATCCGGTCCGGCGATCTTCACGCCGGGCAACAGGCGCGACACCATGGCGTGGACCTGATCCTTCGACGCATTGCCGACGCCAACCACGGATTTCTTGACCAGCCGCGCGGCATATTCGCCAACCTCCATGCCGGAGCGGGCGGCGTTGAGCAGGATCACGCCGCGCGCCTGCCCCAGTTTCAGCGTCGATTGCGGATTGACGTTGACGAACACCTCCTCGACCGCCGCACCATCGGGCCGATGTTCGAGAATCAGGTCGGTCAGCGCCAGATCGAGCGCCAGCAGCCGCGTCGCCAGCGGCATCGCGCTGTCGGTCTTGATCTGGCCATTGCCCAGATGGGTGAGCCGGTTGCCATCGGCGGCGATCAGGCCCCAGCCGGTCGTGCCAAGGCCGGGGTCGAGGCCGAGGAGGATCATGAGGTACTCCTCACCGCATCCAGGGCTTGGAGAGAGAGGTAACGTCGCAGAGGGCCGCCCCCCCTCTCCCAGCTTCGCCTAGGCGGCAGAGCCGCCAAGGCTGCGCAACCCTCTCCCCGCGGGGAGAGGGACAGGGGTTCAACCCAATTTCTCCATTACCGCGTCGGACACTTCGTAATTGCCCCACACGGTCTGGACGTCGTCATCATCTTCCAGCGTGTCGACCAGTTTGAGCAGGGTCGCGGCATTGGCTTCATCGACTTCTACCAGGGTTTGCGGCTTCCAGGCCAGCTTGGCGCTGTCGGCCGCGCCGATCTTGGACTCCAGCGCCTTGGCGACTTCGTGGAGCGCGTCCATCGCGGTCCAGATTTCATGCTCATCCTCATTGGACGACACGTCCTCGGCCCCTGCTTCGAGTGCCGCCTCGAAGATCGCGTCGGCGTCGCCTGCGCTGGCCGGATAGGTGATCAGGCCGACGCGGTCGAAGCCGTGGCTCACCGCCCCCGATGCGCCCAGATTGCCGCCATTTTTGGAAAAGGCGGTGCGAATGTTGGTCGCGGTGCGGTTGCGGTTGTCGGTCAGCGCCTCGACGATGATGGCAATGCCTGCGGGGCCATAGCCCTCGTAGCGCACTTCCTCATAATTTTCGCCACCAGCCGCGTTCGCCTTGTCGACGGCGCGCTGGATATTGTCCTTGGGCATGGACTGCGCCTTGGCGGCGTTGATCGCCAGCCGCAGGCGCGGGTTCATGTCCGGGTCGGGCATCCCCATCTTGGCCGCGACGGTGATTTCGCGGCTCAGCTTGGAGAACATCGAGGAGCGCTTCTTGTCCTGCGCGCCCTTGCGATGCATGATATTCTTGAATTTGGAATGGCCGGCCACGGCCTTCTCCTGACATTATCTGGTGAAACACGAGCGCGCTCTCTAGCGAGGGGCGCGCCCGTGCGCAATGTTACACGAGGATGGCGGTGCCAGAGGCCGACACCATCAGCATCGACCCGTTGGAACCGATGACCTCATAGTCGAGATCGACGCCCACGACCGCATTGGCGCCCAGCGTCGCCGCGCGCATCCGCATTTCGCCGATCGCCTGTTCGCGCGCGCGTTGCAGCACATCCTCATAAGCGCCCGAACGGCCGCCGACAATATCGCGGACGCTGGCGAACAGGTCGCGGAACAGGTTGGCCCCCACGATCACTTCGCCCGTGACGATGCCCAGATATTCCTTGGCAGGCCGCCCTTCCAGACGGCTGGTGGTGCTGACGATGATTTCGGACATTCCGCTCTCCCTCTGATCCCGTTCGGACTGAGCCTGTCGAAGCCTTAGCCTGAACGCAGTGAAGGCACTTCGCTACGCTCAGTGGAACCCTTCGACAAGCTCAGGGCGAACGGAAGGAGAGCCTTATTCCATGCCCAGCGCGGACAGGTAGGTCTGGAGGATGGCCTCCATTTCCTGCCGGTCGTGGGGCTGCATCTTCCGCAGGCGGACGATCTGGCGCATGATCTTGGGGTCGTAGCCAGTCGCCTTGGCTTCCAGATAGACGTCCTTGATGTCGTCGCCGATGCCCTTCTTCTCTTCTTCCAGGCGCTCGATGCGCTCGATCAGCAGGCGGAGCTGGTCGGCGGCGACATTGGGTTCGGTCATGGGATTATGTCTCCAACAGGAATGTGAATCGGTTGGAGGGCGTCCTAGTGGCTGTCCGCGTTCTTCGCCACACTCTCTTTCATCCGCGCGATCTGTTCCGGCGTCGCTTCGCCCTGATAGCGGGATTTCCATTCGGTAAAGGGCATGCCGTGGATAAGTTCGCGCGCCTGATCCTTGCTGAGGCCGCCGTCCGCCTCCCCCACCCAGTCTGCCAGGCAGTTGCGGCAAAAGCCCGCCAGCCCCATCAGATCGATATTTTCGACGTCCGTGCGATGCTGCAAATGCATCACCAGACGGCGGAAGGCGGTTGCGGCGGCGGCATCTGTGAGTATGGTGTCGCTCATCGGCGGACCCTTTCGCTGATCTACATCATCCTGTCGTGCAGCACGGATAACCCATAACGACGCGCTGGCAAGGTCATTGGCCAGGCCAGCAGCGATCATGACGGCCAGGAGAATATATGTCACGACTACCGCCCCGCTCGCGCAAGGTCCGCATTCTTGCGACACTTGGTCCTGCGAGCGATACGCCCGAAATGATCCGGGCGCTGTTCGTCGCCGGGGCCGACGCCTTCCGCATCAATATGAGCCATGGCGCGCATGAGGATCATGCCGCGCGCATCGCCACCATCCGCGCGCTGGAAAAGGAATTTCAGCGACCCACCACGATCCTGGGCGATCTTCAGGGGCCAAAGTTGCGCGTCGGCACGTTCGAGAAGGGACTGGCGCTGCTGGAAACGGGCGCGCCCTTCATCCTCGACCGCGACGAGACGCCCGGCGATTCGCGCCGCGTGAACCTGCCCCACCCGGAAATCTATGCCGCTTTGGTGCCCGAAACCCGGCTGCTGCTGGACGATGGCAAGATGGTGCTGCGTGTGAAGGCGATCAGCGAGGAGCGGATCGACACGATCGTCGAGGTTGGCGGGACGCTGTCCAACCGCAAGGGCGTCAACGTTCCCGACGTGGTGGTGCCGGTCCCGGCGCTGACCGACAAGGACCGACGCGACCTCAGCTTTGCGATGCAACAGGGATGCGACTGGATTGCCTTGAGCTTCGTGCAGCGGCCGGAAGATCTGGCCGAAGCACGCAAGCTGATGGGTGGCTATGGGTCGCTGATGGCCAAGATCGAGAAGCCGTCTGCCGTGCTGCGGCTGGAGGAGATTATCGAGATGGCCGATGGCGTCATGGTCGCGCGCGGCGACCTGGGCGTCGAATTGCCGCCCTATGACGTGCCCCCGCTGCAAAAGCAGATCGTCGCCACGGCGCGCCGCATGGGCCGCCCGGTGGTGGTCGCGACCCAGATGCTCGAATCGATGATCAAGTCGCCCTCCCCCACCCGCGCCGAAGTGTCGGACGTGGCAACGGCGGTCTATGACGGCGCGGACGCGGTGATGCTGTCGGCGGAAACCGCAGCGGGCGACTGGCCGGTCGAGGCGGTAGCGATGATGGACGCGATCGCCCATAGCGTGGAGCGTGATCCGGGCTATCTCGCGCGGCTGCATTTTACCGAGACGCTGCCCGACCCGACCACCGCCGACGCGCTGGCGGAAGCCACCGGCAATATCGTCAATGTGGTGGGGGCGAGTGCGATCACCTGTTTCACCTCATCGGGCAGCACGGTGCGGCGCGTGGCGCGCGAACGGCCTTCCGCACCAATCCTGGCGCTGACCCCGCGTACCGACACCGCGCGCAAGCTGGGACTGACCTGGGGCGTCCATGCGATCCGCACCAAGGATATCGGCAATTTCGAGGAAATGATCGGCAAGGCCCGCCGCATGGCCCTGCGTCACGGCATGGCCGAAAAGGGCGGCAAGATCGTGGTGCTGGCCGGTGTCCCCTTCGGAACGCCGGGTTCGACCAATGTGCTGCATGTGGCGGCCGTGCGGGGGGATGAGTTGAAGGGGCGCGACTAGGGCTGATCTGGCGATCCTCCCGCAGTCATCGTGCGGGAGGATCGCCAGTCTCCAACGGCTCCAAGGTAAAAAGCCACCCTCCGTTCGTTTCGAGCGAAGTCGAGA
>NZ_CAVK010000105.1 GCF_000382885.1 Sphingobium indicum BiD32 | reverse complement strand
CAAGCGCCGCGACGAAATCGACGCGCTGATCGTCGCCCGCCTGTCGAGCGGCTGGAGCCTCGACCGGCTCGACAAGCCGATGCGCCAGATATTGCGCGCAGGCACCTACGAACTGATCGCCCGCGCCGACATCGCGACCGCGACGATCATCAGCGAAT
The DNA here is from genome assembly GCF_000382885.1 of Sphingobium indicum BiD32. GTDB lineage: Bacteria > Pseudomonadota > Alphaproteobacteria > Sphingomonadales > Sphingomonadaceae > Sphingobium > Sphingobium japonicum_C. The sequence goes on along the minus strand of NZ_CAVK010000105.1, from coordinate 14,686 downwards.
ATGTCGATGTCGCCCACGCCTTTTACGACAAGCGCGAATCCGGCTTCGTCAACGGCTTGCTGGATGCGGTGGCCAAGGACGCGCGCGGGTCATAACACCCCCTCCGCTCGAAACGAACGGATGAAAGCATTTCGGATTGGTGGTCAGAAGGCTAGACTCCTGCCATGTCCGCCGAATCCCGCTTCCTCACCCTGCTGCGCCTGCTGGCCAACCATCCCGCCGCGCAGGGGTTGATGGATGATGTCGCGGTCCTGCCGTTGGGCGAGACCCGCCTGATCCTCACCAGCGACACGATGGTCGAGGGGGTCCATTATCTCCCCACCGATCCGCCCGCCGACATTGGCTGGAAACTCGCCGCCGTGAACCTGTCGGACCTGGCGGCCAAGGGCGCGCGGCCGGTCGGCTGCCTGCTCAACTATGCCTTGTCGGGTGACGAAGCGTGGGACGCCGCCTTTCTCGACGGTCTGGGCGAAGCGCTCGACCGCCACGGCCTGCCGCTGCTGGGCGGCGATACGGTCAAGATGCCCGATGGCGCGCCGCGCAGCTACAGCCTGACCGCGATCGGCGAGGCGAACAGTGCCATCCCCACACGCAGCGGCGCGCAGCCGGGCGACACGCTCTACGTCACCGGCCCGGTCGGCGACGCTGGCATCGGCCTCGCCCTCGCCCGTGCCGATCCCACAGCGTCCGGCCCACTGGCGGACGCCTATCGCCGCCCGCGCCCGCGCCTGACCGAAGGCGCGCTGCTTGCTCCCCATGCCACCGCGATGATGGACCTGTCGGACGGGTTGCTGATCGACGCGCAGCGGATGGCGCAGGCCAGCGGCGTCGCCATCACCATCGATCATATCCCCCTCTCCCCCGCGCTCGAAAGCGTGCGCGGCGCCAGCACCGCCGTCCAGATCGCGGCGGCACAGGCGGGCGACGATTATGAACTGCTCTTCACCCTGCCCAGCGCAGCCACACCCCCGGTCCGCGCCATCCCCATCGGCCATGTCGGCACCGGCGCGGGTCTCACCCTGATGATCGACGGCGCAACCGTGCCATTACCGGCCACACTTGGCTGGGAACACGGATAGTCCCCCAACCCGCTTGACGCGCGCTGTACGGCCTGTAGCTTCCCTTCACCCTATTCTCAGCCCGGTTGGACCGCTTATGTGCGTGTGCCTGATGCTGATTGACGCGGTGCCAGATGCCGGACCCCACCCGTCCGGCCGCCCGCCGATGCGCCCTTCGTTCGCCCGTCATTCCCTGCGGAGCGGCCGATGAAAGTCATAATTGGGGGAGAGGAACATCCATGCAAATTGTCACCATCGCCATAGGGTGCGGCCTGCTGGCCATACTCTACGGCCTTTTCACCAGCCGACAGGTGCTGAACGCGCCTGCCGGTAACGCCACCATGCAGTCCATCGCCGACGCGATTCAGGAAGGGGCCAAGGCTTATCTGGGCCGCCAATATACCACCATCGCCATTGTCGGCGCGGTCGTCGCCTTGCTGGTTTTCTATTTCCTGGGGCTGACCTCGGCGGTGGGCTTCCTGATCGGCGCGATCCTGTCGGGCGCGGCCGGGTTCATCGGCATGAACATCTCGGTGCGCGCCAATGTCCGCACCGCCGAAGCCTGTCGCGGCACGCTGCAAAGCGGGTTGACGGTCGCCTTCCGCGCGGGCGCGATCACCGGGATGCTCGTGGCGGGCCTCGCCTTGCTCGCGATCAGCCTGTTCTTCTGGTATCTGACCGGCCCGGCCGGCCATGCGCCTGACGATCGGCTCGTCATCGACAGCCTCGTCGCGCTGGCGTTCGGCGCGTCGCTCATCTCCATCTTCGCGCGCCTTGGCGGCGGCATCTTCACCAAGGCGGCCGATGTCGGCGCGGATCTGGTGGGCAAGGTCGAAGCGGGCATACCGGAGGATGACCCACGCAACCCGGCCGTCATCGCCGACAATGTCGGCGACAATGTCGGCGACTGCGCGGGCATGGCCGCCGACCTGTTTGAAACCTATGTCGTCACCGTCGGTGCCACCATGGTGCTGATCGCGCTGCTGGTTGCAGGGGTCGACAACGCCTTCAAGATGGACCTGATGTCGCTCCCCCTGATCGTGGGCGGCGTGTGCATCATCACCTCCATCATCGGCACCTATTTCGTGCGGCTGGGTGCCAGCCAGTCGATCATGGGCGCGCTCTACAATGGTTTCTGGGTCACGGCGATCCTGTCCATCCCCGCCATCTATTATGTCACCTGGCGCACGCTGGGCGACATGCACGCGGTGTTCGGTGCGGATCTGGACGGGGCGGGCGGCTATAGCGGCATGGACCTGTTCTGGTCGATGATGGTGGGGCTGGCCGTCACCGGGCTGCTGGTCGTCATCACCGAATATTATACCGGCACCAATTATCGCCCGGTCCGCTCCATCGCCAAGGCATCGGAAACCGGCCATGGCACCAACGTCATTCAGGGGCTGGCCGTCAGCCTGGAATCGACCGCATTGCCCACGCTGGTGATCGTCGCGGGTATCATCGTCGCGCACCAGCTGGCGGGCCTGATCGGCATCGCCTTTGCCGCGACCGCCATGCTGGCGCTGGCGGGCATGGTCGTGGCACTCGACGCCTATGGCCCTGTCACCGACAATGCGGGCGGCATCGCCGAAATGGCGCATCTCGACGACAGCGTCCGGGTCAAGACCGACGCACTCGACGCGGTCGGCAACACGACCAAGGCGGTGACGAAGGGCTATGCCATTGGCTCTGCGGGCCTTGCCGCGCTGGTGCTGTTTGGTGCCTATACGGAGGATCTGAAATTCTACAATTCGGCGCTGGGCCTCACCGCCCCGGTCGATTTCAGCCTCTCCAACCCCTATGTCATCGTCGGGCTGCTGCTCGGCGCACTGCTCCCCTATCTGTTCGGGGCGATGGGCATGACCGCCGTGGGCCGTGCCGCCGGTGACGTGGTAAAAGACGTTCGTGCGCAGTTTGCGGAAAACAAGGGCATCATGGACGGCACCAGCAAGCCCGACTATGCCCGCACGGTCGATCTGGTGACGAAGGCGGCGATCAAGGAAATGATCGTCCCCTCGCTCCTGCCCGTCCTGGCGCCGATCATCGTCTATTTCGTCATCGCCGCCGTCGCGGGCGTCTCCAACGGCTTTGCGGCTCTTGGCGCGCTGCTGCTGGGCGTCATCGTCTCCGGCCTGTTCGTCGCCATCTCCATGACCAGTGGCGGCGGCGCATGGGACAATGCGAAGAAATATATCGAGGATGGCCATCATGGCGGCAAGGGCAGCGAAGCCCATAAGGCCGCCGTCACCGGCGACACCGTGGGTGATCCCTACAAGGACACTGCCGGGCCGGCGGTCAACCCGATGATCAAGATCACCAACATCGTCGCGCTGCTGCTGCTGGCCGCGCTGGCGCATGGGGCGTAAATGAAGGAACAGCCCGCCCGGCACGATCCGGGCGGGCTGTTTCCCTGTTCACCGCTTTACGGATGCTCAGGCGGCCATTGCCGCGCCGTATGGGTCAGGACGAGTATCCACACCGTCTGTTCCCCTATTTCATATATGATGCGGTAGCTGCGATGCGGGGTCAGTTCGCGCGTGCCCGCAATCTCCCCCACATGACCAAGCATCGGAAAATCGGCAAGCCGGGCGATGGATTGACTGAATAACTGATCCATCCGCCATGCCGCTTCAGGATCACGCGCGTGGAGATAGTCCCAGATCGCAACCCGGTCCCGCTCCGCCTGCGGCGTCCAGACGATTTTCACGCCTGATCGGTGATCCGCGCCCGGCGTGCCGCAAAGTCAGCGTCCACCGCCGCATTCGACCGGCCCTGCCCCTGCTGCACCGAAATACGGGCGGCATCGACCTTGCGTTGCAGGAAGGCGCTATGCTCACGCTGTGCCTGCTGCTGCTGGATGAAATCGCGCATCAGTTCGCGCACCACCTGCGAAGCGGGGCGGTGACTCGCCTCGGCCTCGGCCATGAACGCGGCGCGCAGGTCAGGTTCCAGCTTCATGGTGAAGATCGCGGCTTTCGACATGCTATCCTCCGTCCGGTACAGACGATGTATATACGTCTCGCCCCCCTACGACAATCGCCATGTCGCTGCAAAGGCTGGAATCCGGCCCTCCTTCGTGCCAGAAGCCATGTCCGATACAGGGGTTCAGGGGCGCGCATGACCAACCGGCTTTATTATGGCGACAATCTGGACGTGTTGCGGACGCATATCCCTGACGAAAGCGTCGACCTCATCTATCTCGACCCGCCGTTCAATTCCAATGCGGGCTATAATGTCCTGTTCAAGACCCCACCCCAAGCACAGGGGGGGGACTGATTGATAAATCTGCACAAATTCTCGCATTTGAAGATACGTGGACGTGGGGACCATCCAGCCAGAGCGCGCTGATGGACATTGCCAGCGGCACCAACCGCGCGCTGACCGTGATGATGAACGCGATGCACAGCGCCATCGGCGAAAATCCGCTGATGGCGTACCTCGCGATGATGGCGGTGCGGCTGGTCGAACTCCACCGCGTCCTGAAACCCACCGGCTCGCTCTACCTCCACTGCGATCCGACCGCGAGTCACTATCTCAAGCTGGTGCTGGATGCCGTGTTTGGGGCTGAGAATTTTCGTAGTGAAATCATTTGGAAAAGGACCAGCGCTCATAATAGTGCCAACCGTTATGGCCCTGCCCATGACGTAATTTTCTTCTACTCGAAAAATGAATCATTCATTTGGAATGCACTCTACGGTCCATATGATGACGTATACGTAGATGCATTTTTTACCCACACTGATGAGGACGGTCGGCGTTGGCGTCGCACAGATTTGACTGGCCCTGGCACACGAAACGGTGACTCTGCCCTGCCTTGGCGTGGAAGAAACCCTACTGATCGCAAACGACACTGGCAGCCTCCGTCATATTTCTACGACAAGTATGAGAGGATCACCGGCGAGAAATTGGACGAACTCCCCTTAATCGAGCGTCTCGAAAAAATGGATGGTGTTGGCCTCATTCATTGGCCAGCTAAAGCCGACGGTATGCCGCAAGGCAAAAGGTATCTCGAAGATGCGCCGGGTATCCCACTCCAAGATATCTGGGTGGATATAAAGCCGATGCACAATATGTCAGAGGAACGCCTCGGCTACCCCACGCAAAAACCCCGCGCCCTGCTCGAACGGATCATCGCCGCCTCGTCCAACCCCGGCGATGTCGTGCTCGATCCCTTTTGCGGCTGTGGCACGGCGGTCGATGCCGCGCAGAAACTGGACCGGCAATGGATCGGCATAGACGTCACCCATATCGCCATCGGCATGATCGAGGCGCGGATGCGCGACGGCTATCCCGGCATCGCGTTCGACACGATTGGCGTGCCCAAGGATCTGGCCAGCGCCGAACGGCTGGCACAGGATGATCCGCACCAGTTCCAGCAATGGATCTGCTGGCAGGTCGGCGGCTTCCCGCGTGAGAAAAAGGGCGGGGACAAGGGCGTCGATGGCTGGTTCAATTATCTCGCCGCTGGCGGCAAGATCGAAACCGGGGTTATCTCGGTCAAGGCGGGCGACAATGTGAACCCCAATATGGTCCGCGACCTTGGCCGCGTCATGGAACGCGACAAGCATAGTTTCGGCCTGTTCGTCATGAAAGGAATGCCGACCAAGGGGATGCGCGACGAAGCGGCGTCCCAGCCCGTCATCGAAACCGAATTCGGTCGCTTCCCCGCGCTGCAATTCGTGACGCTGGCCGAACTGTTCCAGGGGCTGAAACCCAAATTGCCTCCGCTGATCAGTCCGGTGAAAAAAGCATCCCGCGTCGAAACCCGCAAATCGCACCAGCCCGGCGCGCAGGGCGGCCTGTTCGGCTGATGGCCTGTCCTACATCCCCCCATCCTGCTACAGTCCCGCCCATCCCGTTCTTTCCCATCGTCCGTCCCGCCCCCGTCACCACGCCGGGGGCCGCGCAAAGTTTCGCCTGAAATTTGCATATATCGATATGGGCGAAGTTTGCGAACTTCCGCCACCGCGCCTATAGCCCCGGCCATGACCGCCGAACCCTTTGCCAGACAGCTGGCCGCGCTGGAATCACGCGGCCGGTTGCGCCGCCTGATCCCCCGGTCGGGCCGCGATTTCGCCTCCAACGATTATCTGGGCCTGTCGGGCGATCCGATCATCGCCGGGGCCGTGGCCGACGCGATCGGGCGTGGCGTGCCGGTGGGATCAGGTGGATCGCGGCTGCTGCGCGGCAATGCGCCCGAACATGAAGGGCTGGAGGCCAAGGCCGCCGCCTTCTTCCGCACCCAGGCATCTTTGTTCGTCGCCAACGGCTATGTCGGCAACCTCGCTCTGTTCGCCACCCTGCCCCAGCGCGGCGACCTGATCGTCGCCGACGAACTGATCCACGCCAGCGCCCATGACGGCATCCGCATGAGCAAGGCCGCCGCCGTGTTCGCCCGCCACAATGACGTGCAGAGCTTTGCCGACCTGATCGCCGCCTTCCGCGCCGAAGGAGGCAAGGGCCGCATCTGGATCGCGGTCGAAACGCTCTATTCGATGGACGGCGACATGGCACCGCTGGCCGATCTCGCCAAGCTGGCAGCCAGGCATCACGGGATGCTGATCCTGGACGAAGCCCATGGCACCGGCGTATTCGGTCCCGGCGGACGCGGCCTGTCGGCGGGTCTTGATGGCCTGCACAATGTCATCACCCTGCACACCTGCGGCAAGGCGATGGGGGTGGAAGGCGCGCTGATCTGCGGCCAGCGCATCCATATCGACTATCTCATCAACCGCGCCCGCGCCTTCATCTTCTCCACCGCGCCCTCGCCGCTGATGGCGGTCGCCGTTTCCGCCGCGCTCGACCGGATCGAGGAAGCGGGCGACCTGCGCGACAGGCTGACGACCCTGCGGCAGGACGCGGCCGAATCCATCTGCGGCCCGCTAGGCCTGCCCACCCCGCGCAGCCAGATCGTGCCGGTCATATTGGGCGGGGACAGCCGCACCATGGCCGCCGCCGCCGCGCTACAGGACGCAGGCTTCGACGTGCGCGGCATCCGCCCGCCCACCGTCCCGCCCGGCTCCAGCCGCCTGCGCATATCGCTCACCCTCAATGTCAGCCGCGCCGACATCGCCGCGCTGGGCCGCGAGCTGCAACGGATCGTCCGGTGACCATATTCGTCGTCACCGGCACCGACACCGGCATCGGCAAGACCGTGTTCGCCGCCGGATTAGCCGCTGCGCTGGGTGCCCATTACTGGAAGCCGATCCAGGCCGGGGTTGATCCTGATGGCGACAAGGAGGTCGTCGCCCGCCTCTCCGGCCTGCCCGCCAGCCATATCCTGCCCGAAGCCTATCGCCTGACCACCCCCGCCTCCCCCCATCTCGCCGCGCGGATCGACGGGGTAGAAATCGCGCTCGACCGTTTGGCTCTGCCGCAGGTCGATGGCCCGCTGGTGATCGAAGGCGCGGGCGGCGTGCTGGTGCCGATCAGCGAGGAGCTGCTGATGGCCGATCTGTTCGCTCATTGGGGCCAACCCGTCATCCTGTGCGCCCGCACCGCGCTCGGCACGATCAACCACAGCCTGCTCAGCATCGAAGCGCTGCGCGCCCGCAACGTGCCGATCGCGGGCATCGCCTTCATCGGGCAGGCCCATGCGGAGAACGAACGCATCATCCCGCAACTGGCCGCTATCCCCAGCTTTGGCCGTCTGCCTTTGCTCGATCCGCTCGATCCCGCCACGCTGGCCGCCGCCTTTGCCGCGCATGTCCGGCTTTCCGATCCTTTCAACGGCTGATAATATTCGACCAACGACATGGACAGGATTGTTGGACAGGCGTTCAAGTCCCCATCATGCCGGGCGCACTAAGCTGCGCCCACTTCAAGCAAGGGATGCTTTGATGAACCAATTTTTCCTGTGTGCCGCCGCCTCCGCACTGGCGCTGACTGCTGGTAGTGCCCACGCGCAACAGACCGCTCCATCGCCCACGACCGCCGCGCCCGCCAAGCCCACTTATGGCAGCTATGGCTTCGACGCCGCAGGCATGGACCCTTCGGTCAAGCCCGGCGATGATTTCTACCTGCACGCCAACGGCACATGGGCGAAAAACACGCCGATCCCCGCCGACAAGTCCAACTATGGCGCGTTCAACACGCTGGACGAACTATCGCGCACCCGCACCCGCGCGATCCTGGACGCGGCGAAGGGGGACGCCAGCAGCAAGATCGGCGCAGCCTATGCCAGCTATCTCGACACCGCCGCGGTAGAGGCGAAGGGACTGGCCCCGATCAAACCCTGGCTGGCCGAAATCAAGGGCGTCAAGGACAAGGCCGGTTACGCCCTTGTCGCCGCCAAGGCCGCGCGCAGCGGCATCAGCGGGCCGTTCCGCTTCTATGTCGGGCAGGACGATAAAGACCCCGAAACCTACATCCTGTCGATGAGCCAGAGCGGTCTGGGCCTCCCCGACCGCGACTATTATCTGGATGAAAAGCCGGAAATGGCCAAGATCCGCGCCGCCTATGTCGCGCATCTGGAGACGATGCTGACGCTGGCGGGTGAAGCTGACGCCAAGGCCCGCGCCGCCGCGCTAATGGCGTTCGAGACGGAAATCGCCAAGGTCCACTGGACCCAGATTGACAGCCGCGACGCCGACAAGACCTATAACAAGCTGACTCTGGCCACCCTGCAAAAGGCTGCGCCCGGCTTCGACTTTGCCGCCTATTTCAAGGCCAACGGCCTGACCCCCACCGACCTGCTGGTCGCCCAGCCGTCTGCAATCACCGGCGAAGCGGCGCTGATCGCCAAGGCACCGGTCGGCTTGCTCAAGGACGCGCTGTTGCTGCGCAGCCTGCACGCCTATGCCGACAAGCTGCCCGACAGCATCGCCAACGCCGACTTCGCCTTTTACGGCACCACCCTGTCAGGCACGCCGGAGCGGGAAGCCCGGTGGAAGCGGGGCGTGGATTTCCTCAAGGACTCGCTCGGCGAAGAAGTCGGCAAGGCCTATGTCGCGCAATATTTCCCGCCAGAAACCAAGGCGGCAATGGACGTGCTGGTCAAAAATGTCATCGCCGCCATGGGCCGCCGCATCGACGGCCTGCCATGGATGAGCGACACCGCCAAGGCGCGCGCGCACAAGAAGCTGGCCGCCTTCACCCCCAAGATCGGCTATCCCGACAAGTGGCGCGACTATGCGGCCCTGACCATCCAGCGCGACGACCTGCTGGGCAATGCGATGCGCGCCAGCCAGTTCGATTTCGACTATAATATCGGCAAGCTGGGCAAGCCCATCTATCGCTGGGAATGGGGCATGACCCCGATGGAGATCAACGCTTACGCCAATTTCGGCATGGTCGAGATCGTCTTTCCCGCCGCGATCCTGCAACCGCCCTTCTTCGATCCCAACGCCGACCCAGCGGTCAATTATGGCGGCATCGGCGCGGTGATCGGCCATGAACTGAGCCATCATTTCGACGATCAGGGCGCGAAATATGACGAAACCGGCAAGCTCAACCAGTGGTGGACCGACGCCGACGTCGCCAATTTCAAGGGGCTGACCGACAGACTGGTCAAGCAATATGACGCCTATGAACCCTTCCCCGGTGCGCATGTGAAGGGCGCGTTCACGCTGGGCGAGAATATCGGCGATCTGGGCGGTCTGGCGGTGGCGCTGGACGCCTATCATGCCTCGCTGGGCGGCAAGCCCGCGCCGGTGATCGACGGCACGACCGGCGACGAGCGCTTTTTCCTGGGCTGGGCGCAGGTGTGGCGGCGCAATTATCGCGAGGCGAACCTGCGCCAGCGGCTGGTCACCGACCCGCACGCCCCGTCGCAATATCGCGCCGACATCGTGCGCAATTTCGACACCTGGTACGACGCCTTCAAACCCGCGCCCGACGGCAAGTTGAGCCTGAAGCCGGAAGAGCGGGTGAAGATCTGGTAGGGACCGCCTGCCCGATGATCGCCGCTACCGAAGCGTGGCAGAGTCTGCCAGCGCCCGATAGTCGGCGATTGTCTTGCCAAAATAGTTGAGGCGCGGCGCATCGAAGGTGATCATGTAGAGCTTGCCGCCAACGATCGCCGCCCTTGCCTCTCCCTTTCGCGTCAGTTCGTCACCGTCCGTATATTCATAGGTGAAACGCACGCCGTCCTTGCCGAGGAATGGAGCCGGATCGGTCGAGATCAGGGAGAAACTGCCGATGCCCTTGAACGTACGATAAGTGCGCTCGATGAGTTCCGGCACTTCCACCAACAAGGTTTCCGCCGTAAATTTGGGCAAGGGATCATGCTTCTTGTTGCGCTCTTTAACCAGCGGCATGCCCGCTGGAATGCCGCCATAAAAGGTGACGTCGTTCAACTGTCCGCCGTCCAGCGTCCAGGTCTCGGCATATTTGCCGATGCGCCCGCTGAGCTGGTTCCAGTCACGCGACGGCGTCACCCAGAGCGGCGCATTGGCAACCGCGACGCCTGCCCCCTTTTCATGGAGTTTGTGCGCAAGGCCAGGCGATGCAAGCGAGAGGAGGCCTGTCGCGATCATCGCAACTGCCATGATATGGGTTTTTGCGGTCAATTGCCCGTCCCTTCCTTTGGCAGCATCATCAGAATCATGGACGCATCGCTCGCGTCCGGCTTTTTTTCGAGATAGGTCCGCAACGCCTGCGCGCCTTCGGAGCGACGTCCGGTCTTGACGAGGGACAAGCCAAGCCCCCGATAGGCATCGGCCATGCTCCCATCGCTTGCTATGGCCTGCGCATAAAATTCGGCGGCGTTGACCAGATCGCGCTGGGCACCGCGCGACCGATAAAGTTCACCACGCGCAAACCACAAAGGCGCTGTCCAGCCGCTCTGCGCCAATGACTGAATAAGATAATCACTCGCACCGAAATCATTGAGTTTGACCTGATCTTCCAGGAACAGCGGCAGCCATGGTGCAAGGGCAGCGCGATACCGATCAGCGCCCGCATCGCGCGCCGCCGCATCGGGCAAAGCGAGGGTAGCCATGGTAGCCGCGCGCTCACCGTGCGGCGGATGCGATGCGGTAAAGGCTATCCGCTCGAAGTTCGGCTTTTTCAATCCCCTAACCTGCGCGGATGCCTCGATCTCCGCCATGACATTCTGCCAGACCAGTGACGCTGCCTGCGGCGGGAACTGGCTCTTGTTGAGATAGCCGATCCCCAAGGCGTCCGCTTCCCGTTCCTGATCCCGGCCAAAACGAAACAGGTTGCCGTACACGGAGAGCTGTAAATCCTGGTAGGGCCGCCGGACATCATAGCTGGGGGCAAGGCTCGCCAGCACGGCCGCCCATGCCAGAAGGTCTGTGCCTTGCCGCCCCGACCTGAACTTTTCCAGAGAGTGACGACTCTCGAAGTGGCCAAATTCATGGCCGAGGATCGCACCCAGCTCCGCCTCGTTATGAACGCGAAGGAGCAGGCCGCTGAATATGCGCATGGTCCCATTGGGGGCCATAGTGGCGTTGAATGTCGGCTCTCGCATGACGTAGATGCGTGCCGAGTTGCACCGGTCTGCGCCGACTGTGTCGCACAATATCTTGGTCAGATAGCGCGTAAGCTTTTCGTCGCGAATGACCAGGCTGGATACGGCAAGGCGCTGTTCATCCTCGTCCATCTCCCGCCAGAGGCCGATCTCATCAACACCCTGTGGCTGGTATGCGCCAGCATAAGGCGGAGGCAGAGCAGGCGCTGCGGCGGCGGCCTGCGCGAGGAGACACGCCAGTCCGGTTGCAAGCTGTGCGACAAGACGCCTCACGGTTGCGCAGCCTTGCCGATCTGGCTGCCGGGGAAATCTTCGAGCAGTTGGGCAACGCGCTTGTCTGCCCCGTCGATTTCCCGCACGTCCCCGCCCATCGCGCCATCGGCATTGAGCCAGAGAAGGTCGCCGGTTTTCAGGTCGACGAGGCCCGCATAGCCGACATGTTCGCCCGACGTGACGCCTACCCCGCCGAGCATCGCGACCATCTGCAACATTTTGCGGCCGGTCGATCCGTAGGCGTCCTTGTTATAGATGAACAAGGCATAGTCTGCCTTGTCCGCGCCGGGCAGGTTCGCGACACTTTCGCCCATCGACCAGTCGAATATGTCCGCCTTGTTGTCGCGTTTCTTGGTCGGCAGGCGGTTGCCGACGAAGAACTGATATTCGATCACGGCTTGGGAGATGGCGGCGAACAGGGACATATGTTCATGCAGATTGCGGGCCTGATCGCCATCCGCATCCGGTGCGACGATGACCTGATTACCCAGCTTCGCCTGGAGTATCTTGAGCGCGCCCTGGATATTCATCTTGGCCCGCTCGGTCCATTCGGCGTTAGGCTCGAACATGCCCCCGGTCGATTGCGCGCCCACGCGCACCGAAGGCGGGAACACCAAGATGCGTTTATTGCTGTTCGCTGCGAGTTGAAATCCCTGCCTGACAGCGGAGCGTTCCTGCGCGCCAGCAGGCGTGATCGCAAAAATGCCCATGCTCAGGACCAGGCCGAGCCAGAATGAATAGCGTTTCAATGACGTCCCCCCATTTGCCATCCGCGCCCCACAGATGACATCCCATCATAAGAAGGGTACTGTTCCCGGCGCAAGGATGTTTGGCGGCTAGCGCTCCACCTTGCCCTCGCCTAAAGCCGCCCCATGACCTCCCCCGTCTGGCACCCCTTCACCCAGCATGGCCTGAACGAGCCGATCCCCCATGTCGTGCGCGCGGAGGGGGCGTTGCTGCATCTGGCTGATGGCAGCACGCTGATCGACGGGATTTCCAGCTGGTGGGTAACGACTCATGGCCATTGCCATCCGCGCATCGCCGCCGCCATCGCGCAGCAGGCGGGTCAGCTCGATCAGTTGATCTTCGCCGGCTACACCCATGAACCTGCCGAAACCGTGGCGCGCGGCCTGATCGAGATCGCGCCCTACGCGCCGGGCTGCGATCCACTCGCCCACGTCTTTTTTTCCGATAGCGGATCGACGGCGGTTGAGGTCGCGCTCAAAATGGCGCTGGGCTACTGGCATAATCTGGCGCTGGACGGGCTGGCGGAGGCGCGCAGCCGCATTCTTGTGCTGGAACATGGATATCATGGCGACACGATCGGCACGATGTCGGTGGGCGAACGCGGCGTCTATAATGCCGCCTGGGCACCGCTCTTGTTCGATGTCTGCACCGTCCCCTTTCCAGCGCCGGGCCGGGAGCAAGCCTGCCTCGACGCGCTGGAGGCAGCCTGCCGCGACAAGCCCGCCGCCTTCATCGTCGAGCCGCTGCTGCTGGGCGCGGGCGGGATGCTGCTCTATCCGCCACCTGTACTGCGCGAGATGGCCGCAATTTGCCGCCGCCATGACGTGCTGTTCATCGCCGACGAAGTGATGACTGGCTGGGGCCGCACCGGCACGTTGTTCGCTTGCGAACAGGCGGGGGTGGTGCCGGACATCATGGCGGTGGCCAAGGGCATTACCGGCGGCGCAATTCCGCTCGCCGCAACGCTGGCGACTGCGCGCATCTTCGAGGCGCACCGGTCGAGCGACCGCGCCCGGCTCTTCTATCATTCGTCCAGCTACACCGCCAACGCCATCGCCTGCGCCGCTGCCGTCGCGAATCTCGCCATCTGGCGAGAGGAGGATGTGCGAGGCCGAATCGCCGCGCTGACCGATGGCATTGCTACGCGACTCGCAGAGTTGGCAGCGCATCCCGCCTTCGCCCATCCACGCCAGTTGGGCACGATCGCGGCGATCGACATTGTGACGGCGGATGCAGGCTATCTGTCCGATCTGGCCCCGCGGCTGCGCGCTTTCTTCCTGCGACACGGCCTCTTGCTGCGGCCATTGGGCAACACCATCTATCTGATGCCGCCTTATTGTATCGATACAGAACAGCTTGATTGCGTCTTTGCCGCACTCGTCGCAGCGGGCGATCATTTCAGCGCATGAAGCCGCCTTTCATTTTGGATGAATTGGCGCTATGGCGGCGCGATTTTTTGAATTCGGGATATTATGGCCAAAGAAGAACTGCTTGAAATGCGCGGACAGGTTGTGGAGCTTCTCCCCAACGCCATGTTCCGCGTCCGGCTTGAGAATGATCATGAGATCCTCGGCCATACCGCTGGTAAAATGCGCAAGAATCGCATCCGCGTCCTCGTCGGGGACGAGGTGCTGGTCGAACTGACGCCCTACGACCTGACCAAGGGTCGGATCACCTACCGCTTCAAATAAGCCAACGGGTGTCAGGCCCGATGCGGCTCATTCTTGCTTCCGCTTCCCCCCGGCGCCTGGCGCTGCTGGGGCAGATCGGCGTCGCACCCGATGCAGTGGACCCTGCCGATTGCGACGAAACCCCGCACAAGGGCGAATTGCCGTCCGTCTATGCCGCGCGGGTTGCGGCGGACAAGGCGGCGATCGTTGCCGCGCGGCATCCGGGCGCACTGATCCTGTCGGGCGACACCGTCGTTGCGGCGGGTCGGCGCATATTGCCCAAGGCAGAAACGGAGGAGGAGGCGCGCGCCTGCCTCACTCTGCTTTCGGGGCGGCGGCACCGCGTGCTGAGCGCGATCACGCTGATCGACGCAGCGGGCAAGGCGCGGCATCGCCTGTCCACCAATATCGTCACCTTCAAGCCGCTGGAGCGCAGCGAGATCGACCGCTATATTGCCGGCGGCGAATGGCGGGGCAAGGCGGGCGGCTATGCGATACAGGGCCGGGCC
>NZ_CAVK010000106.1 GCF_000382885.1 Sphingobium indicum BiD32 | reverse complement strand
GTATGCATCCGGTGAGAACCGCGCATTAGGCCGCTTGGCGTTGATCGTCTGTGGCGCGCCAGTTCCAGGGAAGCAGTTCGTGGAGACGGCTCTGTGGGATGTCTGCGATCTGCGTGAGAACATCGGCGAGCCAGGCCTGGGGATCGATGTCGTTGAGCTTCGCCGTGCCGATGAGGCTCAGCATGAAGGCGGTGCGCTGACCTCCGCGGTCTGAACCAGCGAAGAGCCAGGATTTTCTTCCAAGTGCTATGCCTCTGAGTGCCCGTTCCGCCGCGTTGTTCGTCAGGCAGATGCGGCCATCGTCGAGGAAGGCTGCGAAGGCAGGCCATGCCTTGAGCATGTAATCCATGGCCTCGGCCACATCGCTGTTCTTTGACAGCTTTGACCGGTTGTCGCGCATCCATTCTTCCAGATCGGCAACCAGCGGCGCGCTGAGTTCCTGCCGAAGGGCGAGACGCTCCTGCGTCGATCTGCCGCTGATGGCGCGCTCGATGTCGAAGATCGCGTCGATACGGCGGACCGCCTCCACCGCCAGCGGCGAGATGACGGGTGCCTTCTTGCGGCGCTTCTTGAGCTGCGCGGCGACATCGGCCAGCTCGAAGAAATAGCGGCGCGCATGGCTCCAGCACAGGGCGCGGGTCAGTGGCGCTGGCAGTCTGTCGGCGTGGAACAGCGCATTATATCCGGCATAGGCATCGGCCTGGAGAATGCCTCTCCAACTGCGCAGATGACTCACAGGATGTTCGCCCCGCCGGTCTCGGGAATAATGGAAGATCGCTGCGGGCGGCGCGGGTCCGCCAAAAGGTCGATCATCCCGGACATAGGTCCAGATCCGGCCCGTATCGGTCTTGGTCTTGGCCAGCACTGGCACCGTCGTATCGTCGCCATGCAGTCGCTCTGCGGCCAGGACATGCGCCTCGATCAACAGATAGAGTGGCATCAGCGCAGCGGTGCAGGTGCCGACCTGGTCGGCCAGGGTCGAAAGGCTCAGTTCCACGCCCTCGCGGGCGTAGCGGTCACGCTGGCGGTTGAGCGGCTGATGCGCGCCGAACTTCTCGAACAGCAGCATCGCCAGGAAGCTGGGGCCAAATAGCCCGCGGGGCGTCACATGGAACGGCGCTGGCGGTTGGGTGATCTTCTCACAATCCCGGCAGGAGAACTTCTCCCGCACGGTCTGAACCACCTTCCACTGGCGCGGCACAACCTCAAGTGTCTCGGTGATATCCTCACCCAGCTTGCACAGCCGATCCGAGCCGCAGCAGGGGCAGGCATCGGGCGAAGCGATGACAACGCGCTCGCGTGGCAGATGTTCGGGCAAGGGCTTGCGGGCGGGCCGCTTGCGCTCGAACGGCGCGACATTGGTCTTCGCTGCCGCCAAAGCGGCCAACGCCTCGTCTTCGCTGGCAGCGGTCTCGTACTCCTCGAACGTCAGCTCCATCTGGTCGAGCAGATGGCGCGTGCGTTCGGATCGCTGACCAAAAAGGGTGCGGCGCATCTTCTCGTTTTGCAGTTGGAGAAGGGCGTTGCGGGCTTCCAGGTCCGCGTTGATCGCCTTTATGCGGGCGACTTCAGCGGCGACAGCCTGGGCTGCGGCAAGCTGCGCGCGAAGGCTCTGGATCTCTGCTTGCGCCGCGTCACCCATGCCCAAAGGCATAGCAGAAAAGCACCGAAATCTCTAGCTTTTTAGCTCTCCGGCATCGATTATCCGGCCAATGTCGGCCGCCAGGTTGCTTGCGGATTACGCCAGTCGATCGCCTCCAGCATGCAAGCCAACTGGGAGGCGGAGATGGCAATTACCCCATCTACAGCCGATGGCCAGATATACTTCCCCCGCTCCAGGCGTTTGGCATAGAGCGACATGCCAACGCCATCATGCCACAGGATCTTGCACAGGTCGCCACGGCGCCCTCGGAAGACATAGAGATCACCGGCATGGGGATCCCGCCTGAAACTCTGCTGCACCTGCAGGGCCAGGCTGCGCATGCCGCGCCGCATGTCCGTGTGCCCCGTTGCGATCCATATCCGAACGCCTGAGGGTACAGGGATCACGGCTTGACTGACCGCAGCACGGCCGACACCAACCCAGGCGAAGCGCCAGCGGGAATACGCACGACCGCCCGATCAAACTCGACGATAATCGCCGATCCCATGACCGGCACCGGGTCAGTCTGCACCTGCACCTCGGCAAAGCCCTGCGCTGCCTGACCCATCTGCCGCCGCCATCTGTAGATCTGGTTCGGCCGAAGATCAGCACGGCGGGCAATCTCCGCCACGTTCGCGCCGGGCGCCGAAACAGCCGCGACCAACTCACGCTTCTGCTGGTCGGTCCATACCCGCCGCCGCTCCGGGCCTGAAATTACCGTGATCTGACTCATCGCACCGTCCCTAGTATCGGTGCAAACACCAGCGCTTGCACCGGTGCCATCTCGAAATATCAGCCAATCACCGCAAGGCGGCCCTCACCGGAGCGA
>NZ_CAVK010000107.1 GCF_000382885.1 Sphingobium indicum BiD32 | reverse complement strand
GGCCGCTCGCACCGCTAACCTTCGTCTGGCCATCGGCGAAGGACGGGATGGTGTCGTTGACGGCCTCGCAACTGGCCTGCCTGCTCGACGGGATCGACTGGCGGAACCCGCAGTATTCCTGGCGTCCGCAGAGCGCCGGATAGGGGCGTCGATTTCTTCTCCAGCCGAGCATTTTGCGCTTCATTCGGGCGGGTTTCTGTGATTCCATCGCGGTCATGGAAGCCGCCGTTTCGCCCCTTCCTGACGATATCGAAGCGCTCAAGGCGCTGCTGGCAAGCGCGACCCAGCGAGCCGATGAGGCCGAAGCCAAGCTCGCCAATGCCCATGCCCGCGAGAGCGCCACCGAGGCCGTGATCGCGCACCTCAAGCTGCAGATCGCCAAGCTCAGGCGCGAGCAGTACGGCGCCAGCGCCGAGCGCACCCGCCGCCTGCTCGATCAGATGGAACTGCAGCTCGAAGATCTCGAAGCCGACGCCGCCGAGGATGATCTTGCTGCCGAGGTCGCGGCCGAGAAGACCGCCACTGTCACCGCCTTCGAACGCAAGCGACCGGCCAGGAAGCCGTTTCCCGAGCACCTGCCGCGCGAGCGCGTCGTCGTGCCGGCGCCGTGCTCTTGCCCGGCCTGCGGCAGCAGCAGGCTGTCGAAGCTGGGCGAGGACGTCACCGAGACGCTGTCCGTCGTCAGAACATTTGGCGCAGATCGCGGCGTAGATTAGCGGAGTGCGGGCCTCGTCTGGGGATTGATGTTAGGCGGCGAGCTTGCGGTGCTGCAAGCGCCGATATTCGATGGTCTGTCGCTTGATCCTTTCGCGCTGTTTGATGATGGCAGGCGCTCTGCCGAAGTAGGCGTCGGCGGGCGTCACGTTGTTCAGGCTCTCGTGGTAACGCTGGTGGTTGTAGTGCTCGACGAAGGCCTCGATCTGGGCTTCAAGGTCGCCGGGCAGGAAGTAATTTTCCAGCAGGATGCGGTTTTTGAGGGTCTGATGCCAGCGCTCGATCTTGCCCTGGGTCTGGGGATGCATCGGGGCGCCGCGGACATGGCTCATCTTGTTGGCCTCGATGTATTCCGCCAGTTCGCCGGCGATGTAGCTGGGACCATTGTCGCTGAGCAGCCGCGGCTTGTGCAGCACCGTGGCGCTGTCGCAGCCGGAAGCCACCAGGGCGAGGTCCAGCGTGTCGGTGACGTCCTCGGCCCGCATGTTGGTGCACAGCTTCCAGGCGATGATGTAGCGCGAGAAGTCGTCGAGTACGGTCGACAGGTACATCCAGCCCCACCCGATGATCTTGAAGTAGGTGAAGTCGGTCTGCCACATCTCGTTCGGCCGCGTGGTCTTGGTGTGGAAGGCATCAGCCGCCTTGATCACGACATAGGCCGGGCTAGTGATCAGGTCATGGGCCTTAAGCAGCCGGTAGACCGTCGATTCTGACACGAAGTAGCGCTGCTCGTCGGTGAACCGCACGGCCAGCTCGCGGGGGCTGAGAGCTGTCGCCTCCAGCGCCAGTTCGATGATCTGATCGTGGATCTCGGCCGGGATGCGGTTCCACACCCTGCTTGGCGCCGATGGCCGATCCTCCAGCGCTTCCGGCCCGCCTTCGAGGTAGCGATCATACCACCGATAGAACGTCCGGCGGGCAATGCCGAGCTGGTCCAGAGTGCGCTTGGCCGGCAGGTGCGACTGCTCGACGATCCTGATGATCTCGAGTTTCTCGGATGCGGGATACCTCATGCGTCGTCTTCCCCATCCGCGATCATGCTTTTTTTGAGTAGCCGGTTTTCCAGCGTCAGGTCGGCAACGCATTCCTTCAGGGCACGGGCCTCGCGGCGCAGATCCTGGACCTCGCCGGTGGTGGCGGCACGCGCGGTGTTGCCCGCCAGGCGCCGCTTGCCCGCTTCCATGAACTCCTTCGACCAGGTGTAATACAGGCTCTGCGCGATGCCTTCCTTGCGGCACAGCTCGGCGATGCTGTCTTCCCCGCGCAGGCCTTCCAGCACGATGCGGATCTTGTCCTCGGCCGAGAAGTGCCGACGGGTCTGCCGCCGGATGTCCTTCACCACCCGCTCTGCAGGAGCCTTCACCGGCGATTTTGCATTGGAGGATCTGGGCTTCATCTTCGTTCCTTCGTCACTGCGACGAAGCCCAGATCCTCCTTAAATCACAACCTCAAATCTGTGCCATTGGCGCTGACGGCGGACACTCCGTGTGAGCCCGCCGGAACGATGCTAAGTACGTCTTCTGCCGGACAATGCCACCTAGTCTGTCACCGGATATCCCTCACCGCCGCTTCCACGGAAACCTTCACCGACAATTCGGCTAGGAGGGTTGGGCGAACGACACTGTGCGCTGCGCCTCCGAACTGCAGCCGCCGCTAGCGGAGTGCTCCACGCCTGTCTCATTGAACAAGCATCGACCGATTTGTGCGCAAGGTAGTGCGCTGGCGTACTTCATGGCGAGTTCTGCGCGGCCGATGGCAGGCCCGCTTTGCGCATATAGCGATCACGCAACTCGGTTTGTCGTGTGACCAGCGACGCTTCCTTGCCCCCAATGATCACGGCGAGAGCCGTGCTCGTGGGCTCAAGCGGATCGCCGTCCCAAATCACCAGGTCCGCAGCCTTACCCGGTTCGATCGTGCCGTAACGATCGGCCATCCCCCAGATCTCCGCCGGGATTATGGTCACGGCGCGTAGCGCCTCGTTGTACGGCAATCCGTTCGCCACGGCGCGTCCCGCGCCTTCGCGCATCGAGAGTCCGGCGTTGAAGCTCTGATGAGAACCGGTCATCACCACAGTGGCGACCTTCACACCCGCCTTGTGTAGCAGCGCCGCATTGTCCGCACGCAAACCAATCGAGTCGAAAGAGTCCGGCAAATTTTCTTGTGGGTCGACGATCACGGGTATCTGCGCGGCCGCGAGCGCATCGGCAGTACGCCAAGCTTCTGCACCCCCGATGATGACAACCCGAAGCTTGTAGTCGGCGGCCAGCCGGATCGCCTGACGAATATCCGATTCGCGATTCGTAGAAATGGCAAGCGGAACCGCGCCCGAAAGCACCTGCTCGAGTGCTTGCACGTCAATGGTCCGGGCTGCTGCTTTGCGCGCCGCATCAAGCGCACCGCGCAGTAACTGCCACTGCGCTGCGCGCGAACCTCCGGCGCCTTCTGAGCTATGCCCACCAATAGTAACGAACACTCCCACGCCGGGCCGATCGAGCACGCTATCGCCTGCGTGCAGCCGCAGCGCAGCGCCCATCCCCGAGAAAGGTGCCGTTTTCGTGCTTGCCGGATAGCTCATCGCGCTAGTCAGGCCATCAGCGCGGGCCAGAGCGATCAACGGCGAGTTCGGATTCAGCGCGTACTGGATGTCAAAACCGGCGCCGAGCGAGCCAGCGGAAATCGCCGCATCCTGCGTCTCCTTCGCATCTGGCAATTCGACTAGCCCGAGGCGCGTCGCCGCGTGGAATAGGCCAGGAGTGACGCGCCTGCCCTTCGCATCGAGAACACGCGCTCCCGTCGGCGGCGAGGTACCAGCCTGAACGGCGATAATCTTGCCATCGCTGACGACAATGGTCGCATCTTTGACCGGCTCTGCACCCGTCATGGTCCACGCCTCAGCATGCACGATCGCGAGCGTATCTGCCGACGCGCTGTCGGGCAGCACGAACCCGAACGCCACAGCGAAAACGAGTCCTATTGCGGAAAGCCGTCCCATCACATGCTCTCCTTCACATGCATATCACCCTCCGCCGTGGGCCGGCCCAGATATAAATCCGGTGTGAGGCTCTCGTCGGGCTTTGAGCGGTCGTAACGCAGCGCGCCATCAATGAACACCTGGTCGGCATTGCTGTAGACAGAGAATGGATCAGTGGACCAGATCACCAGGTCGGCGTTAAGTCCAGGCGCCACGGCCCCGATGCGATCCTCCAGACCGAGTAACTGGGCCGGAGCGCTGGTGATCCAGCGAATGATGTGCTCGGGCGGCAAGTTGAAACCGGCGCGGCGCCCTGCCGCCGCCGCCTTGGCCGCCTCGATATTGAGCCGCAGCCCAACGTATGGCAAATCCGCTAGCATCATCACGCAGCCGCCGACTGCATCGACTATGGCGGCATTCTCACGAATTGCATCGCTAGCCTCCGTCTTGAAGCTCCACCAGTCCGACCATACCACCACGCAAGTGCCCGCCTGCCTGAGTTCCTCGGCGATCTGGTACGCGCCAGTGGCATGGTGGAAAGCACGAATCTTGAAGCCGAACTCCTGCGCGACGCCCAGCATCGCCGACATGTCGCTCGCACGGTAGCAGTGCATGTGCACCGGAATTTCACCCGTTAACACGCCTGCAAGCGCATCGAGCCTCAGATCGCGCTTGGGTTGCTTTCCGCGTTCACCACTACGCTCATATTCGCGCCATTCGTTAAGATAATCCTTCGCCTCGATGAACGCTGCGCGCACCAAGGCGACTTCGCCGGGTCGACTGGTGGGTGCACCATCTTTCCTTTTGGGACCGTCGCCGCAGGCCATTTTCAGGCCAGGCGATGCTTCTGGAAATTTCATTCCGCGCACAGTCGAGGCAGGCACTGGCTTAAGCACGACGGAGCGCCCGGCGAACACCGGCTTCGAACCCGGCAGAACCTGCAGCGTTGTCACACCTGATCGCATTGCGGCGCCGAACGCCGGATCATCCACGTTCACGCCGTGTTCGACCCAAATGTCTGCGGAGTTCGGATCGCTGTCCTCAGATATGTCAGACGTGGAGTACACCCCGTTATGACTATGGACGTCGATCAGCCCAGGCGTCACCCAGCGACCGCGTGCACTGATGACCTGTGCGCCCCGCGCCTTTAGTTCGTGACCCACCGCCGCGATCTTACCGTTGCGAATCAGGATGTCGCCGTTCTCGATACGGCCGCCTCGACCATCGAGGATGGTCGCGCCGACGATTAGCATGTCGGCAGATCGCGGGGCGCGATAGGTGCTCGGATAAGGATCGGTCGTGAAAGGTGAGCGTGCCGGCGCAGCATACGCTGCGACGCCCATTAATATGGCGAGCGTCGCCGGGACGGCGCAACAAAGGTATCGGAATAGCGTCATCAGCAATTACCTCGCATCCCCCTTGACCCGTCATGTCCCACAGTCTGCGTCAGCCGGGTGTCGGTCTTTGTGAATGGAATTGGGTGAAGCCCACCAACACCCCACACTATGCTCGTGATCAGCCTGCTAGTATGCCGACATCAACGTATCGCAACCGGAGTGATCGTCGACTGCACTGTCCCAGGGAGTTTTGGAGTCGCGAGCACAAACATGAACTCATACGCACTATCGGCAGCAAGTTCCTCGGTTTTGACATTCTCGATAATGTATACACCATTGTCGACGAGCAGAATTTGGTGAACCGGTATGAACTCTGAAGGCACCTCCGACGGATTTACCTCTACGCCAGGCGTATCTGCCCCAACCGCAACAACTCCCAAGCTTGCGAGATAACGAGCTCCGTCCGTTCCCAAACCGGGCACGCTCGGCACGCCGCTAGGAGCAGGCCTGTTAGCCTCGTTTTGAAGCCAGCCGGTATGGAGAAGCACAACATCCCCGCGTCGAATGTCCACGGCCTGTGCCTTTGCGACCGCCTCGATATGTGCACGGGTTATACCGGCCTGCCCGGTCAGTGCCGCGCGGTCTCCGTAACGTACGAAATCAAGCAAGACTCCGCGTGCAACGATCGGAGGAATGGCCTCGGTTCCGAGAACCTTGGCACCCTTGAGCCCCCCATCGCTCCCCTTGATCTCCTCGATCCGGACACCGTTATAATGCACACCGCTGCGGCCGACATGGCTTAACCCGTCAAGCGAGGTCCCAATGCTGGGCGAGGTAATCACCATATCCTCGACGCTTGTCAGTTGGTTTGTCCCCCTGGCCTCGCTGGAACGAAGTGTGACTCGATAGACCCTGAACAATGTCGGATCTGGCTTGGTGTCGATAGCCAGAGCATAGACCTTTCCAGTCTTGATCAAGCGGCCGGCATCTTTGACAGTAGCGGGCGTTATCTCGTTGATCGCGCCAACCCGATCGTCCTTCCCCCACCGCGACGGCTCTTCGGCGTTTGCCATCGACGCCATGAGGGCCATTCCGGCGAAAACTGCACCAACACCTACCCACCCGAACTGCCGACGACGCCCTGCATGTTTGCCTGATGCTGAGCGAACCCAACCCAATGCCATTTCGTCCATCATATTTCCCTTTCAAATCACATAAATCTGTTGGGCAGGCGCTGACGGGAATACCCGATAACGTGGGATCGACTGCTCGCTCCAACATCCCGATTGGCGCCAAGAATTTCGGCACATTGAATGCGCGATCGTCTACCTTGAGAGCAATGCGCTCGGCCGTAGAGTAAGCTGGAGAAGCACAGTACGCGGATTGCTCACATTCGCGTACATTCCAACCTGCCCGGCTGGGTAAAGGTCCTCGATAGCGCGAACCGCCACGATCTTGTTGGTGAGATTCTTACCAATCAACGCCACCTCCCAGCTATTGTTTACAGAATGTAAAGCAATGCCAGCATCAAATGTCGTGTAAGCACGCTGCCTGGAGAACGGATTGAGCTTGTCTTCAGTGAGATAATCATCTGAGTAGTTCATCCGTCCATTCAGGCGGAAGCCCACGAGATCCGAGATGCTTCGTTCCAGCCCAAAGCGTAAGCTGGCCGTCCAGGCAGGAGCTCGCGGAAGTCGCTGTCCAGAAACGTCCTGAGAATCGAACGCGCCGTTATTGTCCTGATCGATATTGCAACCCAGAGCAAACGTCTGCGTCCGCCAGCACGGTGGCGTGTAGTCAGTGTACTTCGCGCTATTGTAAGCGAGCGACCCGCCCAGTGTCAGGCCTTCGACAAAACGTGGAGTCCACGAGCCTTCGAACTCGACGCCCTTGACCGTTGCGGCGCCAGCGTTGGTTGTCATTACAGTCGTACCGCCGGGAGGTTGAAAAGTCACCTGAAGGTCAGAATACTTGTAATGATAACCAACCAAGTCGAAACGCAGATTACCTCCGGCCAGCGCGGCCTTGATGCCGGCTTCAATGCCTTTTACATTTTCATCCCTGAACGATTGATCAATTGGTTGGACCGTACCAACTAAAACAATTCTCGTTGTGTTAAAATCGTATCCACCCGACTTGTAGCCTTGCTTGTAAGATGCATAGACCATGACATCTCGATTGGGCTTAAAGCGTGCGGTAATTTCCGGAGAGAAGTTTTTGAATGTCATCGAATTGGGACTGAATAGAACCGGGCGGTTTCCCCCTACAATCCCCGATACATCTTTCTTCTCCCACGTATAACGGCCACCTCCTGTGATCTGGACGCGCGGCCCAAGATCGACGCGGAACTGGCTGAATGCCGAAGCTGACTTCCCCTTAAGCACGTCATCTTGCCGTGGGAAATAGGTCGTAGCAAAAAGAGCGGACGCTTGGAAATCCAATCTGGTGCCGTCCACAAAGCCGCCGACGACGAAATTGATTGGCCCGTCGAGCTCAGAAGCAAAGCGTAGCTCTTGGGATGCCGTTCGGTAGATGCGGATGCTCGCGGAGTCGAAAGAATTGTGGGCAAAGCGGTAAGGGTTGGTCGAAAGCACTATCACTCTTTCGGCACCGCCCGGGCCCGAAAGAGCATCCTGACGGCTCCTAAAATAGCCCGTCACCGACGTGAGAGTTCCATAACTCGTATGGAGATTCATTTCTGCCGACAACAAAGTCGCTGAAACATCGGCAAATGGCACCCCGTCACGAAACAGCGGATCGCTTCCGACCTGGAGATTGCCGGTATCAGGAAGGACGAAGCGGGTATTCAGCTTGCAGTCTTCTGAAGGTTTGATCGGCGAAATGCCATCGGGACAGTTGAATTCCTGGGAACCGAAGCCAAATACAGTCCCTTTCCGGTTATAGTAACTTCCTTTCAGACGTACGTCGAAAGAGTCGTTCGGCTTAAAGGTGAGCGTTGCCCTCCCAAAATACTTCGTAAAGTTTGGACCCACTCGGTCGGCGATCGGCCCAGCAAGAACGGGGTCGGCATCGTTGTGGAACGCCCCCTTTTCATTTTGCACATATCCGACGACGCGGACACCAACCGTGTCGGACAACGGGCCCGAGGCGATAGCTTCCGCATACTTGCCCTTGGCGTTGAATTCATATCCCATACGGAGTTGCGTGAACAGTTGGTCGGTCGGATCAGCGGAGCGCAGGGTGATCACGCCACCAGGGCTGTTCTTGCCGAAGAACAGCGCTTGGGGCCCTTTCAGAACTTCGACCTGGCCAAGGTCGTACTGGCCCATTTCAAGCACGACAGCATTGCTGATCTGCACATTGTCGACATTGATCGCTACCGCTTGGTCGGCACCAAGCGCGTTCGCACCGGTCGCAACACCACGTAGGACGATAATCCCTTGCCCGCTGTTGGTATTGGTCGAAACCTGCAACTGGGGAACGTGGCTCGCAATGTCCTGGACACTCGTTAGATTGTAGTTCTGGATTTCCCGTGTGCCTACTGCTGAGATCGCTGCGGGTACATCGAGCGACCGCTCGTCGCGCTTACGCGCCGTCACGATAATGTCATCGTCGGGGGCGGGGGCGGCGCCATCGGCTTCAACCATTGTTGTGCTCGCTGGGGCGGCCACTCTTGAAGAACTTTCCATCCGGGTGGGGACGACTTTTGCCGGCATGAGCTGCGTCGGCCGTACAATGATCGTACCGCGGTGAAGGGTCCCCGATAAATTGGTGCCACGCAACAAGGCCCAAAGGGCTTTTTCCACCGACATGTCGCCACGGACGGCCGCAGTGCGCTGGCCCCGCAGACCCGTGCTTGGGGCGATGAGATGCAGTCCAGCCTGATCGGCGAAGTGCGAAAGAGTTTCCGAAGCATCACCAGCCGCGATGTCAAAGTTTCGCGCTGCTGCCTGCGCCGGGACGGCCTGAACGATCACTGCAGCTGCGGCGCATGCGTAAAGAGGCCATCTGGATTTCATCATAACAATCCCCATCCAATTGTTGTTTGTAGCTTTGAATGGGACGATGCGCGACGATGCCGATTCCGCCGTCGCGACGCTAATTTTTTTCCAGAAGGACGTCATTCTCCTCATGGATCACCCGCAGGTTGAACGCTGCGCCAACCGCCTCGGCAAAGGCTCGCGGCTTGCTCAGCGAAAAGACACCGGTCACCCGCAGCGCACCAACACCCCCGTCGCTTAGGCGTATGGTCAGATCGCTGTAGCGTGCGAACTCAGCCGCAGCTTCGGCCAGTGTTATGTCATGGAATCTGAAAACGCCGTCGCGCCAAGAAAGCAGCGATTCCTGCTCAGTGGACGAGATATGGCGAAGCGAAACCATTTTAGAGTCCCATTTCTTGGAGGAACCCCTCCGACTTCAGTCGGATACTGGCTTCAGCCTTTGACTCGCGTGATAGCCTGTAACCTCGGGAAAAGTGAGACCGCCTGAAAGGCGTGAAGTCTCACTTTTCCCGAGGTTACAGGCTATGGCGTACCGCAGCGGTTGTCACACGACATTTCATCATCGCTACCATCTCGTCTGGGCACCGAAGTACCGGTACAAAGTGCTCATCGGCGATGTGCGGCTCAGGGTGCGCGAGATCATCAAGCAGGTCTGCGATGAAATGGGCGTGACCATCGTCAACGGCGCACTGTCGCGCGATCACGTGCATATGTTCGTCGAAATCCCGCCGCATGTCTCGGTCAGCGACTTTGTACGTCGGGCAAAGGGCCGGTCATCGCGTAAGATCCAACAGGAGTTCGAACACATCCGGAAACGCTACTGGGGGCAACGCTTCTGGCAACGCGGCTACTTCTCGACCACGTCCGGCAACATCACCGATGACATCATCATGCGTTATCTGGACCGCCATACCCACAAGGATGGCTTCAGCCCCTCCGCATGATCCTACCGGCCTCGGCCGGTCAGTCATTCAGCGTGGGCAAGCCTGGCGAAGGATCCCGCATTTAAGGTTTGGCTGTCTCGCCCCATTTGCAAAGCCACTTCCCCGGTCGTTACCAGGAAATCGGTCGGGCCTGGGCGTATCCGGGATATGCTGAACGCGCCGCCGCTGGTCGTGGCCCGAGCACCATTTACGCAAATGCGTAGGGGAAGCGAGTTTCCCACCGGTTCATCGATCACAACCTCGCCGGTCTCAAACGTGACCTCGCGTGTCGTCAAACCCAGTCGAAGCGTCAACGCGCTCTGCGTGTTCATCGTGAGCTTCAGGCCATCGGGCAATTCTATCACCCGCTGCTGACCTCGAGCCGTTCGGTATTCCGTGGCATGAGCGACCGGTGTGGTCTCTTTCAAGACCGCTGATAGGGCAATCGAGGCGACCAAGCCCGCAAGCAGGCGGCGACGAGAGAGCCGACTGCCAGATTCGATATCCTCAAACGAGGGTAACGGAAGTCCGCCGCCACCTTCAAAAACCTGCGCTTCCCTGATGGCTTCCAGGATAGCTCTCGCCCTTGCGAACGCTCCCAGGTGACGGGGATCTTCCGCCAACCACTTTGCGCAATTGTGCTCTTCCCTAGGGCTGCTCCATCCACCAAAGGCAATAGATGCCCAATGGGCCGCCATCAGTTCAATTTCGTTTCCTGTGCCTGTCACGGCCCGGTCCCGTCAGCATATTCTGTTGCTCCTCGTGCTTCGATGCTTCGCATGGTAGAAAACCGCCTTCAGCCATGCGGCATGAAAGTATGCGCAGGTTGCGCGCAACATTTTTCTGCACCGCGTTTTCGGTCATTCCGATACGCTGGCCGATCTCCGCGAAGGACAGATTTCCCCAGACACGCAACTCGAATGCCTGTCGAGCCTTGTCTGGCATTTGTTCGATGTGATTGAGAAAATAGCGCAATTGCTGACGCCAAAGCACCTGTTCGTCAGCAGGAGGACTCGAATCCGGGATCTGGCTTTCCCTATAGTCGATCAACGATTCCATGCTGACAATCAGGGAGCGGCGCAGGTGCATCAAAATGACAGAACGTGCTGTCTGAAAAAAATAGGCGCGTGGGTTGGCGATTGCCGATGGCGCTGAGATGGTCGCAAGTCGGGCATAGGTTTCCTGAACAACGTCATCCATCGTCAGATCTTCAGGCACGCGCTTCCTCAACCAGCGACGAAGAGCCGTTTCATGCGGCAGTATTTCACGGGCGAGCCAGAGCGCGAAATCGGCTTCGATCATTTTACCCCCCTCCTCATCAGGCTTCCCGTTGAAATCGAGCGCCCCTTAGAGACACGCCTGACTTGCGAGGCAGGCCTGTTGCCGCTTTGGTAGACACTGGGATAAAATGCTTTCACCTATCGGAGGATAGTGGAGGATGACGTTTGGCCGTGAAAGTAGGGCTTAAAGCAGTAAGTTGTCTGTGAGCGTGGTAGAAAGTTGCTGTTGAGCAAGCGCTGCTGCTCAGGTTGAGAAATGCCGCGACTTCTGTGGACGGATGCCTTGCAACCGCTGCCACAGCGGTCTTCGCCAACGCTTTCTGCCAAAGAAATGCATTTAATCCGTTTCGAAAGACGGCGCGCCTGGAACTCGAGCAACAGCCCATGGCCCTTCGAATGCCTCGACAGTTCGCCCCCAAATCTGTTTCCGTTATGGTCGCTCCCTTCTCAGAGTCGGAAAGCAAAGCCGGGATTTCGTGACCGATCAAGTTAGGTGGATATTCGCAATTGGATCACTCGAGCGAATTTTTTTCGA
Organism: Sphingobium indicum BiD32; assembly: GCF_000382885.1. Lineage (GTDB taxonomy): Bacteria > Pseudomonadota > Alphaproteobacteria > Sphingomonadales > Sphingomonadaceae > Sphingobium > Sphingobium japonicum_C. Next base: position 480 of record NZ_CAVK010000107.1, on the reverse strand, counting down.
AGAGAATTTGCGCCGACCACCGGCCACTGTTTACCAACTCAGAAATCTCACGCCGAATAATCTTAGTCAGCGTTTGCGCTGTGCGTGACGTGGTTCCCGGGTGAGTAGCAAGAACCAATTGTCGGCGCACTATTGGATTAACTATAGGCGACCAACATAAGCGCCCAGATTCTACCTCCCTCGCCACTGCAGAGTAAGGCATCATCGAATATCCCAGGTCTGATTCAACAAGCTCTTTCATCAACACAAACGAGTCCGCCTGGAATCTGACATCAAGTCTCATCTTTGCTTTTGCCGCAGCATTGTCGGCAACGACTCTCAGACCATGAGGTCTGCTAGGCAGGATGAGTGGAAGTTTTGTAAGCTCCCTGAATTCAATACTCTTAGCGGCGGAAAGATGACTTTCAGCAGACCCGACCAAGCAGATATCCTCGACCAAAAGCTCTTCCGTTGTGAGTTGGGGGGCACCTCAAGGTCTGT
>NZ_CAVK010000108.1 GCF_000382885.1 Sphingobium indicum BiD32 | reverse complement strand
CGGCCAGCCACCTCCCCCGCCGGGGGAGGATTTTGAGACGGATTTTTCATCACGCTGCCTCGACCAACTTGGCAGCCTCAATATCTCTCAGGATTTTGCGGTGGACCTTGCCCGCCGGGGTCTTGGGCAGTTCGGTGACGAATTCGACCACGCGGGGAAATTCATGCTGGGCGAGTTTTTCGCGGGTGAAGGTCTGGAGTTCCTTCACCAGCGCGTCGCTGCCATCAACATTGGCGATGACGAACGCCTTGACCACCTGCCCCCGCTGCGGATCGGGCACGCCGATGACGGCGCATTCGAGCACGGCGGGATGCTTGAGCAGCGTATTTTCAATCTCGACCGCGCTCATCGTCCAGCCAGCCGAGATGATGACATCGTCGGCGCGGCCGCAATGGTAGAAATAACCGTCGGCGTCGATTTTCGCCCGGTCCTTGGTGGTTTCCCATTTGTCGCGCCGCCACAGCATCAGTTCGCCGATTTCGCCGGGGTCGGATGGCGTGCCGTCGGGGCGCTGCACCTGCAACTTCTGGCCCGGCACCGCCTTGCCGAGCGAACCGGGCTTGACAGTGAAATCGTCTGCGCCCGGATAATTGACGAGCACCACGCCGATTTCGGTCGTGCCATACATGGAGCAGGCGGGAACCTTGAAATAGGTGTCGATAAAGTCGAGCGTCGCCGGGTCGATCGGTTCGCCGGTGTAGGACAGTTTCTTGAAGTGGAAGCTATAGTCGCCCGCCTTCCCGCTATTCTTCATCATGCGATAATGGGTCGCGGCCGCCGACATGTTGGTGATGCCATAATCATCCAGCGCCTTCATCAGCCGCACCGGATCGAACCGTCCCGCAAAGGTGCCGGTGGTCACGCCCATGCCCAGCGGGGCCAGCGTGCCGTGCCACAATCCATGTCCCCATGCGGGCGAGGACGGGCAGAAAAATTCGTCGCCCGGACGGATGCCGGTGCCGTAGAGCGCGGCGAACATCAACGTCACCAGCGCGCGGTGGCTATGCTTCACCGCTTCGGGCAGTTCGCGGGTGGTGCCGGACGTGTACTGGAACACGGCTAGGTCGTTCGCCCTGGTTTTCGGCGTGTAGATCGCGGGATATTTTTCAATCTCGTCGAGCAGGCCTTCATCGGCGACGACGACGCGCGGGCCGTTCATGCTGCGGGCGAGGTCCGCCTTTTCCGCGTTGGTGATCAGGATGGTGGGCTTGCAGTCATCAACCCGCAGGCGCAGCGCATCGGGACCGAACAGGGTGAAGAGCGGCACCGAGATCGCACCGGTCTGCATCGCCCCGAACAGGCAGACATAGAAAGGCAAAGACGGTTCCAGCATGAAGGCGATGCGTTCGCCGGGTTGAACACCCTCTGCATCGAGCCAATGGGCAAAGCGCGCCGCGCCCGCCGAAATGATGTCGAAGCTCAATATTTCATCGCGGCCATCAGCGTGCGCGATCCGCACGGCGGCGCGTCCGGTGCCGTCGGCATGGCGGGTGATGCATTCATGCGCGATGTTGAGATGATCGCGGTCGCCATCGAATAAATCCCATGGCGCGTTGGACGTCGCATGGGCCTGGGCATCGGCATAGCGTGTATAGTCGGTCAGCTTCGCCATATATTCCGTCCATTCACTATGGCGAATGGCGGGAAAGCCGCCTTCGCCATGATGGAACCGGAATGTCATGCCGACTCCCTTGTTGTAAATCATGAACGATGTTCTATATTTTGAATGATCGTCCATCGCCGGGGCGATGGAGATATGCGCCATGGCCGACCCTGTTACCCTGCCCACCCCTTCCCCCGTCCGAAAAGTGGCCCGCGCGGTGAAGGACAGCAAAGCGCCCGCCATCACCCGCGCCGCCGCAATCCTGCGCCTGCTGGGGCGTAGCGAACGGCCGCTGGGGGTGCAGGCGATCGCCAAGGAACTGGGGCTGGTGCCATCGACCTGCCTCTATGTGCTGCGCGCCCTGGCGGAGGAGGAACTGGTGTCGTTCGACCCGGACACCAAGCGCTATGCGCTGGAGGCAGGCGTGCTGACGCTGGCGCGGCACTGGTTGCGGCGCGACCCGTTCAACGATCTGGCACAGCCGCATCTCGATCGGCTGGCGGCGCGTTTTGGCCTGACCATGTTGGGGGTGCAGGCGGTGGGCCTCGATCATATGATCGTCGTCGCCATGGCGCAATCGGGCAGCGGCTTTCAACTCAGCACGCAGGTCGGCAGCCGCTTTCCCGCGCTGATCAGCGCAACGGGGCGCTGTATCGCGGCGTTTGGCGACTATCCGGTGGCAGAATTGAAGGCGCGGTTCGACCAGTTGCGCTGGGACGATCCGCCCGCCTTTGGCGACTGGATGGAGCAGTTGCGCCAGACCCGCGAACAGGGCTTTGCAGTCGATGAGGGGCAATATATTGCAGGCGCAACCGTGGTGTCCGCGCCGGTGTGGAAAGGCGCGGGCCGGCCGGTCCATGCGCTGGTCGCGATAGGCATAGGCGCGGCGCTGGGCCGGGAGCTTGGCGCATTGCAGGCGGCGCTGGTGGAGGCGGCGGGTACGCTGTCGGGGCAGTTGGGCGGCGGCGCTTAGCACAAAGTCCGTTCGCTTCGAGCGTAGTCGAGAAGCACCGCGCGCAGGTTTCTCGACTTCGCTCGAAACGAACGGAGATTTATGTGGCGGGGCGTAGCGCCAGTACGCTGCCTTCGGCGTCGCCCGACAGATAGAGCGTGCCGTCCGGCCCGGCGGTGAGGCCGCAGAAATTGATCATCGGTCCGGCCATGTCGCCGATCGGTCCCAGATATTTGGGCGTGATACCGACAGGCGCGCCGACCGGCAGATGGGTGGCGATGACGCGCTGGACGCCGCTGGCGAGGTCGAACGCGATCAGCGATTTGGTCTGGGTGTCCACGGCATAGAGGGTGCCGTTGCTGATCGCGATGCCTTCGGGCCGTCCCAGCCCTTCGGCGACTATTTCCACGGCGCGTCCCTGTTGCAGCCTGACGATGCGCCCCTTGCCCGCTTCGGCGACATAGGCGGTATCGCCATCCACCGCGACGCCCATCGGCTGGTCGAGGCCCGTGGCGATTGCGCGCACCGCGCCATTTTCGGCGACATGCACCTGCCCCGTGCCCTGTTCGGCAAAGACGATCGCGCCGCGGGCATTGGCCGCAACACCCATCAGCCGGTCATGGCCGTGGCTGATAAACTCGCTCGCCCCCTCCCCCGGTCGATAGCGCGCGAGGCTGCCGGTCCCGGTAGTGACGATCCATTCGCCCGGCGAACCCGGTGCGACGCCGCGCATATAGCCGGGGCAGCCGGGGTAGAAGATCATCCCCGCCAATATTGGCGCGCCACCGGGGCGCAGCGTGTAGCCGAAGGTGCCGTCTGCGACGAAGATAGCCCCCTGCCCGTCCACGGCCAGACCAAGCGGCCATTGCAGCGCGCGCGGGACGACGGAGCGGACCTTGCCATCGCCCAGCAACTCGGTGATCTCGCCAGGGATGCTGGACACGAAGATGCGGTCGCCGATGAAGCTGACATTGTCGAGGCCGGGACCAAGATCAGCCAGCACTTCGCGGGTGCCGCTGACCAGGTCGATGCGCAGCACCTGGCCGCTGGCGACCTGGGTGGTGACGATCCGCCCCTTGCTGTCGAACTTGACCGAGTCCGGCACGCCCAGATCACCCGCCACGACTTCGGGTGCGCCGCCGTTGAGGTCCACGCGCCAGATTTCATTCGCACCCATGACGGGGAAATAGAGTTTGCCGTCCGGGCCGACCTGAAAGGCGTTGGCCATCGGCACATTGTCGAGGATGAGACGCGGTGCGCCGCCATCGAGCGGCAATTCCATGATCCGCGCGCCCATGCGGCACTCGCCCGCGATCAAACGGCCCTGATGCCGGGTGATAGGGTTGGCGACGGGCATGTCGCCATGGATGACGCGCGCCTGCCCGCCGGGCGTCAGCATCGACACGCGGCCTTCGGTGATTTCGGTGAGGTAGAGATTGCCTGCCTCATCGAACACCAGATCGTCGGGCGCGACGATCGCCCCGCCCATCGGGCTGATGGTGGAAATTGCGCCGCTGTCCACGTCGATCGCGCTGACCTGACTGCCGCCGACCTGCGCGACATAGAGGCGGCCATCCGCGCCGGTGGCAAGGCCGTTCGCGCCATAGAGGCGGCTGGGCGGGGTGAGGCGTTCAAGGCTCCACCCCTCCCCCGCCGTCATGCCGCTGGGCGCGATCCGGCCATTCATATCAGGCGTAACCGAGCATCGATTTGACTTCGAGATATTCGTGGAAGCCGAATTCACCCCATTCGCGCCCGTTGCCGCTGCGCTTGTAGCCGCCAAAGGGGGCGTGGAAATCCAAGCCGCCATTCATGCTGACCCAGCCGGTGCGCAGGCGGCGGGCGATGGCGTGGACCAGAGAGGTGTCGAGGCCGTTGACATAGCCCGCGAGGCCAAAGGGGCTGTCATTGGCGATGGCGACCGCATCGTCCACGTCGTCGTAAGGGATGATGACCAGCACCGGGCCGAAAATCTCTTCGCGCGCGATGACCATATCATTGTCGCCAAGGAATATGGTCGGGCGCACGAACCAGCCCTTGTCGATGCCGTCGGGGCGACCGGGGCCGCCCGCGATCAGGGTCGCGCCTTCCGCCACGCCTTTGGCGATATAGTCCTGGATGATGTTATATTGTGCCTTGGACACGACCGGACCCATGGCGACATCGCCTGCCGGGTCGCCGACGGTGACGGCGTCGGCTGCTGCCTTGGCCGCGGCGAGCGCTTCGTCGAGGCGGGCGGCGGGAACGAGCAGGCGTGATCCGGCGCTGCATGTCTGGCCGCTATTGCCCATCATGCCTGCGGTTGCGCCGGTGACATTGTCGGCCAGCGCCGCGTCATCCAGCACGATGAACGCGCTCTTGCCGCCCAGTTCCAGCCCCACGCGCTTGACCGTAGTGGCGGCGTCCTTCTGGATCTGGACGCCGACCGGTTCGGAGCCGGTGAAGCTGATCATGTCCACATCTTCATGGGTCGAGAGCGCGGTGCCGATGACGCTGCCCTGCCCTTGCACCATGTTGAACACGCCCGCAGGGATGCCCGCCGCGTCGATGATTTCGGCGAGAATCTGGGCGGAGAATGGCGCGAGTTGCGGCGGTTTCAGGATCATCGTGCAGCCAGTGGCAAGCGCGGGAAAGACCTTTACGCAGGTCTGGTTCATCGGCCAGTTCCAGGGCGTGATGAGGGCGCAAACGCCGATCGGCTCACGGCGGATCAAGGTGGCGCCGCGCAGTTCCTCGAACGCGAAATTCTCCAGCAGTTCGATCGCGGTCTGGAGATGGCCTGCGCCAAGCCCGACATGGAAGCCATTGGCCAGCCCTGACGGCGCGCCCATTTCCTCCCGGATGGCTGCGCCCAGGTCGGGCAGGCGACGCTGATATTCGGCCTGGATCGCGCGCAGCAGGTCGAGGCGCTGGTTGCGCGTCGTTTCCGACCATGTGGGGAAGGCGCGGCGGGCGGCGGCGACGGCCTTGTCGACATCGGCGACGGAACCCAATGCGATATGGCCTGCGACTTGTTCGGTCGCCGGGTTGATGACTTCGGCGGTTTTGGGTTCGACCGGATCGACCCACTGGCCGTCAATGTAGAAGTACAAATGGTCGCGCATGGGTGTCTCCGTCGTTTAATCCTCCCCCGCGGGGGAGGTGGCTGGCCGAAGGCCAGACGGAGAGGTGTCATGCCATCGATAGGGTGACACCCCTCCACCACCCGCTACGCGGGCGGTCCCCCTCCCCTTGCAGGGGAGGATTTTTTACTGCGTGCCTTCGGCGTACCAGGTGCGGAATTCGGCATATTTGGGCATTTCTTCCGAATTCGCCTTGGGGTCGATCACGACATGGACGACGCCCACCTTGCCGCTGGCATAGGCGCGTTCGATGGCAGGTTTGATGTCCTCCGCCTTCGTCACATATTCGCCGTGACAGCCAAAGCCCTCGCCGATCTTGTCGAAGCGGACGTCCTTGCTCCAGTGCGTGCCGGTTTCCTCGGTCCCCTGGCCAAAGGTGCGTTTGTAGACGCCCACTTCCAGACCCCAGGCATTGTCCACGCCGACGACGCAGACCAGCGGCAGCTTGCACCGCGCGGCCACTTCCAGTTCGCCGATATGGAACAGGAAGCTGCTGTCCGATGTCAGCAGCATGGCCGGGCGCGATACGCCGGTTGCCGCCTTGTCCGCCAGCATCGCGCCGGTGGCATAGGGGATACCGGTGCCGATATGACCGAAATTCTGGTTCCAGATCACGTCATGCGGCTTGCACTGCGAATAGGTCCACTGGAAGATCACCCCCGCGCCGCCATCGCGGATCATGATACCGTCCTTCGGGAAAGCCTCGGTCGCTTCCACCGCCAGACGGGCAGGATGGATCGCCAATTCGCCGGTGCCGTCGCTCTTGGTGCGCGATTCCGCCGCCAGTTCCTCCAGTTCCGCCTGCCCGTCCCGCATGAAGGCTGCCAGCATCGGTGCAGGTGCGCGCGGCGTGTCCTTGAGCGCTGTCACAAGCTGCGGCACGACGCCGCGCAGATCGCCTACCAGCGGCACGTCGATCGGGCGGTTGACACCGATCGCCGAGGCATCCTGCTCGACATAGATCCACTTGCGGATCGCTTCATTCTTTTGCCAGTAGCGCCATTTGCCGAAATGGACCGGCTCGCCCAGCTCGGTGCCCAGCGCCAGCACGAGGTCGGACTCGGTCACTGCCTCGATCGACGCCTTGGAAAATACATATTGGAAAGTGCGATCCTCCAGCCCCTTGATGTAGCTGGTGCCACCCGACGTCTGGATGACGGGGCAGTTCATCAGTTCCGCTAGCTCCCTGACCGCAGCGCCAGTGCGGGAGGTATGGACGCCATGGCCGACCAGCAGGATCGGGTTCTTGGCTTCGCGGATCAGCTTGGCCGCTTCATGGACCCGGTCGATATCCGCACCCTGATTGACCAGGCGATAGCGTTCCGGCACCAGCGGCGCGGGCAGGTCCAGCTCTTCCAGGATGATGTGGCTGGGATATTCGATATAGACCGGGCCGGGCGTGCCGCCCATCGCCTTGCGGATGCTCTCACGGATCACCTCGTCGGTCTGGTCGGCATATTCGATGGATGCGGCATATTTCACCGAATTTTCAAATAGCGGCATCTGCTTCACGAACTGGATGCGGCCACGGCGGACGCGCTGTTCGGTCACGCGGGCGCGCTGGCCCGACAGGAAGATGACGGGCGAATGTTCGACCAGCGCGCACTGGATGGCGGGCGCCATATTGGCGATGCCCGGCCCCAGCGTGCCGACGGCGACGGCGGGCTTGCCGGTGATGCGCGATGCCGCTTCGGCCATGAAGCCGGCGGCCGCTTCATGGTGCGGGGCAACCACAGTCCAGCCGCGCCGTTCCGCTTCCAGGAACATATGAACGAAATTCGGGTCGGGAATGCCGAACAGCGTGTTGATGCCTTCGGCCTCGAACAGGTCGAGGACGCGCTTGTAAACCGGGGTTCCCGACTTGTCCGATGCACTTGCAGCGGCGGCGGGCTTGGGATCGTCATAGCTCATTTCAGGTGCCTCGGTGCGCCCGTACCCATGTACGCGGCTAGGTTGCGGTGAAAATTGGTGATCTTGCGTTCCTGATGCGGATTGGGCAGCGGCCCGCGAAAGCCGCGCGACTTCATCCCCTTCTGCACCCATTCCATGTTGGAAAAATCCTGCGCCAGCACGGCACCCCAGCCTTCGGCATTGGCCGGCGCATTATCCCATTCGGTCTGCGGTTCTTCGCCTTCGGGAAAACGCTCGATCGCGTAGGATTCAAAAATGCACATATTGGGATCGTCGCCATAGGGCCGCGTGCGATAGCAAAGCGCGAAGGTGATCCCGTGCAACACCGACATATTGGGAAAGACGTTCCAGGCCAGGCCCGCTTCCGACATGATTTCTGGCGGAATTTCCGGCCAGATGACGCCGCGCGCAGCGTCGTCGGCCTTGGCCGATTTCAGCCAGTGGGCAATGACGTCGGCAGGCGGCGTGTCTTCGGGCAGTTCGTCCACCAGGCGGCTGGCGGCATTGACCAAAGTTTCGGTGGAGGCCGCATAGTTGAGCGTTTCATAATTTTCGCGGATCAGATCGTAAGTCGAGCGGCGCGGATCGTCGCCCTTGCCCGCGCGGGTCACGCTGCTGCTCTGGCTCATACTGAAGGCCGGATCGCGCTGGTCGAACCCGCTGACCCCGTGCAGGCCATAGGCGGCGCTGTAGGCGTAATAATCGCCATAGGCGAGCAACTGGCTGTGCGTGCCAGTTACATGATAGGGTTCCATGAACGCTTCCAGCGCGGTTTTCCAGTTCGCCGGATAGACCACCCATTTGCGCCATTTGTAGCGCATCTTGTCCAATTCAAAATGCGACAATATGCGCCCGGCATCGCCGAGAAATTCGTCGAGCGGCTCCGCGTCCATATCCATATGGACCCAGACCCAGCCACCCCATGTATCGACCTTCACGGCCGACAAATGGGTACAGTCGGGCGTCAGCGCGCCCTGCCAGTCCTGCGGATCGAGGATGTAGCTGTTGTTCCCTTCGGTATCGAAGGTCCAGCCGTGGAAGCCGCAGATGAAATTCTTGCGCCCGCTGCCGCGTACCGAATGGACGTTGTCGGGCGTATTGACCAGCTGGCGGCCGCGATGCGGGCAGACGTTGAAATAGGCTTTCAGCCGGTCGGGCGCGGTGCGCACGATGATGATCGAATCGTCGCAGATATTGTAGGTGAGCCAGTCACCGACATTGGGCAGTTCCTCGACCCGGCACGCCATCTGCCAGACCTTTGGCCACAGCAATTCCTTCTCCGCTGCGGCATAGTCTTTCGACAGGAACGCCTCGGTCGGATAGGTCAGTGGCTTGGTCAGATCCTCGACATTGATGTTGGTCGGGCTGTTCATGCCATTCTCCCGCATCCTGATCCCGCGCATCCGAATATCGCGACAGACAGGCTTGCCCCAAGCGAAAGCGGGACGCGGGCCGACATCATCCCCCCGGCGATCATGACCGCAATTCCATGCCCGCCAGATCGCCCTTTTCCCGCCATTCTTCGAGCAATGTCTGGAACGCGGCCCAGCCCGGCCCGTAGCTGCGGAACACCGCCCAGGGCGCCTTCACCTGGCCTTCATTGGTGAAGTAGCTGGGCGTACATTCGATCTGGAAGGTGGAGGTGTCATATTCCACGTCGTGGAAATGCTGGACATAGGCGTCCTGCGCCGCCGCCGTGGTTTCGACAGAGGTTGCCCCCTTGTCCATCGTCGCGTGGATGATGTGGGCGATATGCTGTGCCTGCCGCCCGAACTGTTCGGTGACGCTGGCGTTGAGGCCGCCCTGAATATAGCCGATGAAGAACTGGTTGGGGAAACCATGGGTCATGGTGCCGTGCAGCGTCACCGGACCGTTAGCCCAATGATCGTAAATCGACAGGCCGCCCCGCCCCTCTACCACGTCGATGCCCCAGCGACGCTTGAGGTCGCTGGTGACTTCAAAGCCGCTGGCGAAGATCATGGCATCGACTTCATATTCGACACCGTTCGACACGAAGCCTTTTTCCGTCATGCGTTCCAGCCCGCGCGAATCCGCGACGTCGATCAGCTTGACGTTGGGCTGGTTGAAGGCGGCGTAAAAATCGTTGCTGGACAGCGGGCGCTTGCACAGGAAACGATACCAGGGCTTGAGCGAGGCAGCGGTCGCCTCGTCCTTCACCATCTCATCGACGCGCGCGCGCAGCCGTTCCATGACGCGATAATCCACCACTTCGCGCCGGGCCATGAATTCTTCTGGCGAGAGTTGCGGCCAGCCTTCGGTTTCCAGCTCGGCATGGAGGTTGCGGGCGATTTCGGTCCAGATGTCGCAGATCAGATCTTGCTCGCCGGGCAGGAAAAATTCCATCGCGGCGCGGTGGAAATTGGCCTGCCGCTCCGCCTGCCAGCCCGGCTGCAGCGCTTCCGCCCAGTCGGGATCGGTCGGCGGATTGGGCCGTTCGTCCACAGTCGATGGCGTGCGCTGGATGACATAGAGTTGCTGGGCGTAGCGGGCGAGATGCGGCACCGCCTGGATCGCGGTCGCCCCGGTGCCAAGGATGGCGACGCGCTTGTCGGCCAGTTTGTCGAGCACCGGATTTTCGTAGCTGCCGCCGGTATAACCATAGTCCCAGCGCGCGGTATGGAAGATCTTGCCCTTATATTGGTTGATCCCCTCGATCCCCGGCAGTTTGGGCATGTTGAGGACGCCGCAGCCCATGATGACGAAGCGGGCGCGGAATTCATCGCCCCGGCTGGTGGCGACGCGCCAGCGCTGGATGGCCTCATCCCATTTCAGCGAGGTGATGAGCGTATGGAACAGTGCGCGGTCGTGAAAGCCGAATGTCTGCGCGATCTGCTTGATATAGGACTGGATTTCCGCGCCATCGGCGAATTTCTTGGACGGCATGAAGCCGGTTTCTTCCAGCAGCGGCAGATAGCAATAGGCGTCATTATCGCACTGGATGCCGGGATAGCGGTTCCAGTACCATACCCCGCCAAAATCGCCGGCATGGTCGATATTGCGGAAATTGGTGACGCCCTGCTTGGTCAGATGATAGCCCGCCAGCACCCCGGCAAAGCCTGCGCCCAGCACCAGCACGTCCAGTTCCTCGACGATCGGGGCGCGCGGGGTGACCGGTTGATATGGGTCCTCGTCATAGCTGTGGGTCGTGTCGTCGGTCGTGGGCTGATATTGCCCCTGCCCGTCGCTGCGCAGACGCTTGTCGCGCTCCTCGCGATATTTTTCGCGCAGCGCCGGGATGTCGAACGTATCGGGCGCTGGCGTCCGCGTGGGATTGCAACTCATATCCACTCCATGGGTCTTATCGTTGCGAGGAGTTAATCAACACTACTGTTCATTTGCAACGGAGCGAGTCCGGTTAGCGCTGTGGCGATCTTTTCTTGTCGGCCCTATTTTGCCCTCCACGCCTCGCGCTAGAACCGCGCCTGACAATAGAATGAGAGGATAGAGCATGGCGCAGCCGCTGATCAGTTTTGAAGGGCGCACGATCATCGTCACCGGCGCGGCAGGCGGCGGTATCGGCACTGCGACGACCAAGATGCTGGCGCAGGCGGGGGCGACCGTCATCGCCGCCGGGCGGACGCAGTCCAAGTTCGACGCGCATATCGCGCCGCTGATCGCGCAAGGGCTGGCGATCATACCCGTCATCGCGGACGTCGGCACGGATGACGGTGTGGCAAAGGTGATGGAGGCGGCGCTGGCGGCGCCCGGCACGCTTTATGGTTTGGCCAATGTTGCTGGCGGGGCGGCGCCGCAGACGTGGATGCGGGCCGAACGGGTGACGCGGGCGGACTGGCGCGCGCTGTTCGAGCAGAATCTGGAAACGATGTTCTTCATGAGCCAGGCGGTGGCGCGGGAATTGCGGGCGCGTGGCAATCCGGGTGCGATCGTGGGCGTGTCATCGATCAGCGGGCTGAACAGCGCGCCCTATCATATCGCCTATGGCACGGCGAAGGCCGCGATCGTCGCGGCGACGCGAACGCTGGCAACCGAACTGGCGCTCGACAATATCCGCGTCAACACGGTCGCGCCGGGCACGACGATCACGCCGGGATCGGGTGCCTATATCGACGATGATATTGCCCGCGATCAGGCAGCCATCGCCATGGGCCGCCGCGCCCAGCCGGACGAGCAGGCGGGAGCCATCGCCTTCCTGCTGTCCGACCTGTCGAGCTATATTACCGGGCAGACCATATTGGTCGATGGCGGGCTGAACCTGAAATGGACCCATCTGGGCGCAGACAATACTTCGCTGTTCCTGAAGAATGAGGATTTCCGCGCGGCGATAAAGGCCTGAGCCAGCATCGGCCCACGCTGCGGCTCTACACGCGCCCCGTCACCGGGATCAGCGCGCCGGTGATCGGCATGGCGTCGGCCGACAGCAGGAAGGCCACCACCCCTGCAAGCTGCGCGGGGGATACCCATTTCGCAAAATCCGCGTCGGGCATGTCAGCCCGGTTCGCGGGGGTGTCGAGTATGCTCGGCAGGATCGCGTTCACGCGCACGCCTTCCTCCTTCAACTCCTCGGCCAGCGCTTCGGTCAGGCGCGCGACGCCGGATTTGGAGGCGGCATAGGCACCCATGCCCGCCCCGGCCTTGACCGATGCCGCTGCGCCGATGTTGACGATCGCACCCTGACTGGCGCGCAGCAGCGGCAAGAGCGCACGGCTGGCGATCAGTCCGGTGCGGACATTCATGGCATAGAGCCGGTCCCACGTGGCAACGCTGCCGTCGGCCACGGTTTCCCAAGCGAAACCACCCGCGATATTGACCAGCCCGTCGAGACGCCCCAGCTCGCTTTCGATCTGTGCCGCCGCGGCCGTCACTGCGCCCTCATCGGTCAGGTCCACGCCGCCCAGCGCCAGCGCGACGCCATCGGGGGCCACATCGCCCAGATCGATGCCAACCACGCTCCATCCGGCGGCGGCCAGAATTTCGACCGCCTTGCGTCCCAATGCACCCGCCGCGCCTGTAACCGCTACTATGCCTGCCATCGCCCTGCCCTTCTCCAATCCGCCCTATATGCCTGCCATGCACATATATTTGATCTCGACATAATCCTCGATACCATGGCGCGACCCTTCGCGGCCCATGCCCGATTGCTTGATGCCGCCGAACGGCGCGACCTCGGTGGAGATCAGCCCGGTGTTGATGCCGACCATGCCGACCTCCAGCGCCTCCCCTACCCGCCAGGCCCGCGCCAGATCGCGCGTGTAGAAATAGCCCGCCAGCCCTACCTCTGTATCATTGGCCATGGCGACCACTTCCTCCTCCGTATCGAAAGTGAAGAGCGCGGCGAGCGGGCCGAATGTTTCCTCACCGGCCAGCGCCATGTCCGGGGTGCAGCCTGCGACGATCGTCGGTTCGTAGAAGCTGTGGCCCAGCGGGTGGCGACGCCCGCCGCTGACCAGTCGTCCGCCCTTGGCGAGAGCATCGGCGACATGCTCCTCTACCTTTTCGACCGCCTTGCCGTCGATCAGCGGCCCCTGAGTTACGCCTGCGTCGGTGCCAGGGCCAACCTTGAGCTTCGCCACGGCAGCGGCGAGCTTCTGCTCAAACATGACGGCGACATCGCGCTGGACGAAGATGCGGTTGACGCACACACAGGTCTGCCCGCTATTGCGATATTTGGAGGCGATCGCGCCCTCGACGGCCGCATCGACATCAGCATCGGCAAAGACGATGAAAGGCGCGTTCCCGCCCAGTTCCATCGACAGCTTCTTCATCGTTGGCGCGCACTGCGCCATCAGCGTGCGGCCAACCTCGGTCGATCCGGTAAAGCTCAATTTGCGCACCAGCGGGTTGGCCGTCAGTTCGCCGCCGATAATTCGTGACGATCCCGTAACGACATTGAATACGCCGGTCGGCACCCCTGCCCGCTCCGCCAGCACCGCCAGCGCCAGTGCGGTCAGCGGCGTCTGCGTTGCGGGTTTCAGCACCATGGTGCAACCGGCTGCCAGCGCGGGGGCCGCCTTGCGCGTGATCATCGCCGCTGGAAAGTTCCAAGGGGTGATCGCGGCGACGACGCCTACCGGTTGCTTGATGACGACGATGCGGCTGTCGGCACGATGGCCTGGGATGATCTCACCATAGACGCGCCGGGCTTCCTCCGCGAACCATTCGACGAAGCTGGCCGCATAGGCGATCTCGCCCTTCGCCTCGGCCAGCGCCTTGCCCTGCTCGCGGGTCAGGATCATCGCCAGATCATCCTGATGCGCGATCAGCAAATCGAACCAGCGGCGCAGGATGCGCGCACGCTCCCCCGCCGTTCTCGCACGCCATGCAGGGAGCGCTGCGTCGGCTGCGGCGATTGCTGCGCGGGTTTCGCTCACGCCCAAATCGGGGATGGAGGCTATGGTCTCGCCGGTTGCCGGGTCGGCCACGGGGATGGCCGGTGCGCCGGTCCAGACCCCGTCGATCAGGCACTGGTCGCGCAACAGCGATGGATCGGCAAGGGTGATGGTCATAGTGTCAGCTTTCCGGCGGGTGGCGATATGGATGGTGTGGCCAGCACGCGACTATGCGTCAACGCAGGCAGCGGCGATCAAGCCAAGGATCGACCCAGCGATGGGCGGGATGAAGAGCGCAGGGCCTGCGCTACATGATTGCAATGGCCGTGTAGGAGTTGGCTTGCTATATCGACTTTATCGTTTAATATATGCAAATATCCATCTGTTATTAAATGATTATAATTTATCAGTATTATGGTGGAATTCACCCATATGCTTGCCTCCGCCACCCTGCTGGACGACCGAAACAGGCTGATCCTTGCCTATGCCGAGGCGCATGGTGCGCTGGAACGGCTGGAGGAGCGACGCAGGCTCAGCCCGGTTCGCCGTCCCTGGCGAATTCGCACGCTGATCGCCGAACGGCAAGCGCTGGCGCGGATCGACAACAGCCCGATTGACGATCTGGATTTTACGGTCGACGGGCGCAGCACCGTTACGACTTCCGCGTACGACCTCAGCCATTGGCGGCAGGCGATCGGTACGCCAATTGCGCTCGATGCGCTCCTGAACGACGGCATGGCACTGCTCCGCTGGCTTGGCGTGGCACCGCCAGCCGGGAGCGATCCGGCATATTCTCTCCGATCAGGGCGCAATGCTGCGGACATCCTGCCAGCGGTCGCCGCGTGGCAGCGCGATGTCGCGGCCCTCCCCTCCTCCCCTCCCCTGCTTCATTGCGCGCGGATCGCCCGGCTGTGGCGACGTCACGCGCCGATCGGGCAGGGCGATCTGCTCGCCAGCCTTCTGATTGGCGATCGTTGGGGACCGGGACGGTGGACCGGTTCAGCCGGGGGGTTGATCGCGCTGGGGTTGGAAAGCAATGGCGCGGCGTGGAAGCGCGTGACCGATGAACGGCTGGACTGGCTCTGGCTGGAAGCAATCAGCACGGGTGCGCGTGCCCATCTCGACCTGGAGACGCGACTGCGTGCCTATGCCTGGCGGGCGGCGCAGCATATCGAGCGTCGGCGGCGACCGGGCCGGTTGAAGGATGTGCTGCGCCTGGCCATGGCGCACCCGCGCATATCCAGCGGCAGTGTGGCCAGGGCGTTGGGGCTGACGTCGGCAGGAGCAATCAAATTGCTGACCATCGCGGCGGGCGAAGGCTTGCTGATCGAGCAGTCGGGGCAGGCCAGCTACCGCAGTTACGCCCTACCCGTCAGCATGACGCCGCTGGCATCGAAGGGGCAGCATGGGCACCCGGACTCCTTCGCCAGAGATTTTTGGTCCGATGACGCGGAAAATATGGTCTCGCCAGAAGCTCTCTGAGCGCCGATTCGAGGGCTCGGCGACCCGTTATATATCGGCGGCCCAAACGCGCCCAGAGAGGCTCTGGATGCCATTTTCGGCGATTTCGCCTTTTGTTCGCATTTCCCAGCCTGCTCACCGTCCGTTACGATCCCTTCCCCAAAAGTGATTCTGAAAACACGTTCAGCCCGATCTTGGGGTGTCCGGGATCGTCAAGCAGGGACGGGTGCCTTGTCCAAATGTCCGCAGGGCTGATTTGACGAGAATGGCGGGATAGCAATCGGACAAGGCAAGATCCGGACTTTTGCCGGTCAACGTGTTTTCAGAATCACCGTCGTCTTGCTCGATCCGATCGGTACAGCCGCGCCTGCTCATCGACGCATGTTGATCAAACCCGCGCTTCCGCGCCGTTCCATAGGGCAGGGGCGATGTTGACGACCGCGATATGGTTGCAGTTGCACATGCAGCGGGGCATGCGGACTGGTCCGGCTCGTGATTCTAAAAACACGTTGATCCGGCCAGGCGGGCAGAATCCACCCGAGGATCACAGGCGGTATTTGTTGCGCCGATGATGTTCCTTGACGAAACCATAGAAGCGCTTGGAATAGTTGCGCGGCAATTCCGATGGATTGGCACCCAGGAATGCGTCGAAACGGCGCATCAACTCGTCATAATCCCAACCGGGGAAATCGGCGCGGATAGCGCTGTAAATCTCCGCGTCCAGCATCCGGCTGGCGGTCGTGCGGCCAGCGGGGTCGGAGCGCCGCTGGGGTGCCGTTCGGATCGGGCGACGCGGCGGAGCATCTGCGCCAACCCGCAATTCCCTCGAGAGACTGGAAATCATACCGAGCGCCAGACGGGGATCGACCATGTCCTGATCCGCCCCATCGTCAGTCGGTAGGGCAGGGGAGGGGAGGGCGGCCTGTCGCCGGGTTCTGGCGCGTTCGCCCAGGTGGCGGCGCATCACCATCTTCATCTTGGGACGGGCGCCATCGCCATCGATCACTTCCAGGCTGATGTCGGGCAGGTCATTGGCGCGCGCCAGATCGAGCAGCTTGCGTTTGAATACGGGGTAGAGACTCTCGCTACCGCTCTTCTGATGCAGCGTCTCGAAGCCGATGGTGAAGCCGTCCGCGCCATTGCCCCCGGCATGTTTGCGCGAGGCACGGTAGAGCCATTTGCCAAGACCGCTGGTAATCTCAAAATAGAGCGGAGAAATCGATAGCACGTTGCGCTTGTCCATCACCCCGTCGAAGAACCATTTGGACAGGGTGATTTCCATCCCCAGCGACCGCTGGGTGCGTTCATCGACCAGATGGGTATAACTGTCGATCCACGAGAAGGTTGTTTCGCGGCTCTTGGCACTGGCGCGAATATTGGTCTTGATCGTCGTCGCCTGAAGGCGGTCCAGCGCGTTGACCAGTCGCTCATAGGCGCGGCCACTGGTCCCCCAACAGATGCGTTTGAGCAGGTCGCCCGGTTGCAGCCGGATCACTGGCGACAGGTCATTGGCACCCCGTTCGCGCAGTTCGTTGAGGTGGGACGCGAGGTAGATCATGATGTCGGCATCCCAGATCGTCGCCATCCCATAAGCGGGGTTGGGCGACACATGGACGCTGACGGACTTGTCGGGACTGGTATAATCTATCGGCTTGATGCGTTTGCGCTTCGACAGGCTGAAGAAGGGCCGTTGCATCGTTTCCTGATAGTCGCGCAACGAAATGTCACTGAAATCGGGCAGGGTGAAGAACATCTCGAACTGGACCTTGCGCTCCTTCAGCGCTGTCTTGAGCTCGCCCTCAATCTCCACCCTATCGGTCCCGTCCTGTGTTCCCTCCGGAGGGAAAATAGAAATAACATTATGAAATATAACGATAAAAGATGATTTTTCAGCTTTTCATCCCTTGCCCCTAACGACGCCGTGCCCGCATGATCTTCGCCTGCTCGATCACCGGCCGCAGCGCTTCCAATATATCGTCGGTCGACAGGTCGGACGGCATTAGCGTCAGCGTCAGCAGCTTCTGCTGGTCCTTGTCGACCTGCCCGACCGTTGCGCCATCCGCGCCCGCAATTGCTGCCTTCTGCACCCGGCCCTTGGCGGTCACCGCCTTCAGCAGGCGGGCCAGCACTTCCGATCCGGCAATGGGCTGTTCATCGCCTGACCGGCGAAAGCTTTGTTCCGATGCAATCTGGTCGGCGGCCGTCTCCAACTTGCCGCGCGCAGTCGGATCGCGCAGCAGGGGCAGGAGCTTTTCGGCATATTTGGCCTGAAGGTCCATCGGCGAATGAAAAGCGCTGACCAGCAGCGGCGGGATTTCGGTGAGCGCAATATAGCGCGACAGCTGTGACTTGGAGATTTTCAGCCGCTCGGCCATGCGCAACTGAACGCCGCCATAGAAGCGATCGACCGCCGCCTTGTAATTGGCGCCGCGTTCAAGATCGGAAATATCCTCCCGCTCACGATTTTCGATGTCGGCGAGGCGGAAGGCTGCCTCGTCATCGAGATCCTCGATGATCGCGATCAATTCGATGTCGGGATAATGATTGGCGTTGAGCCACGCGATCGCCCAGTGCCGCCGCGTGCCGGTGACAAGTTCGTACGGCAGCTCACCCTGCGGCGTCCGGCGCACCACGGCGGGGATGCGATTGCCGCCCTCGGCCAGGATAGAATCGATCAGGCTGTGCAACCGATGTTCGTCCAGCAGCGAATAGTCGCGGGCGTTGCCCGACCAGATCGAACATTCGGATGGCTTCAACCGGATCGTGGGCCGCTTGACGATCCGCGCGGCCTCGCCAAAGGCTTCGAGCCGCTTGTTGGTGAAGTTGGGGCGCGGTGCCGCGGGACTCGCATCGCTCGCCGGGACCGGCGCGGGGGCCGGATCGTTAAGCGAGGCAGCCAGCGCTTCACTGATCAGGGACCGGCGGCTCATGCGGCTACACCCACGCCGTTGTCAGCGGTCAGGCTGGTCGATGGCCATTGCTGGCGAATCTGCTGTTCGACCTCGGCAAAGACCGCGTCGAGATTGTCGCGGCAGCGCGTGTAGGTCTGGTGCGAGGCGGACGGTTTGGATTCATAGATGGAGCGGAACGCCTGGGTCGCATTCTTGATTTCCTCGGACGCCAGGATCGGTTGCCCCAGCAGCAGCCCGGCATAGGTCGCCTGCATGATCCGCCACATATCATTTTCACCCGGTTTGCTGGGCGAGAAGGCGGAACAGACCACGCGGATGAAGCCATAATCGACCGGCGTGCCATTTTCCTCGAGTATCTCGATATTATCGGCGATCGTGTCCATGAAATGGATGGTCGAGAGATAATCGAGCTGGCGCGCGGGCACCGGGATCAGCAGGCCGGTTGCAGCCGCCATGACATTGAGGCCCAGAAAGCCCATGGCTGGCGGTGGATCGAGCAGGATCACGTCGAAATCCTTGGTCACGCTGGCAATGCCGATGCGCAGCGCCTGCAAGCCTTCGCGCACCGCCTGCCCGCCTTCGCGCAGGGTCGCGGTCAAATCCCATTCTGCGTCCTGCAGGCCCAGGCTTGACGGCACGATTTTGATCGTGGGCCAGGGCGTATCGCGGATCGTTTGCGAAAAATCGCTGAAGGTGCTGCGCGGAGACAGGAACGCGCCCAGCGTCTGTTCGTCGTCGATCAGCGTTTCGGGCTGGATGTCGAACATCGTCGTGGTCGAAGCCTGGGGATCGCAGTCGATCACCAGCACGCTATAGCCGTGGAGGGCCAGATAGTCGGCCAGATGCTTGGTGATCGTGCTCTTGCCGACCCCGCCCTTGAAATTCTGCACCGCCAGCACGACCGCATCCTCGTCGGGCTGCTTGCCCACCTGTATGCCGAGCGCGGTGCGAATCTGGGTCAGATCCTCCAGCGTATAGTAACGGCGGCCATTGGGCAGTTGCTTGGGCTGGGGCAGGCGGCCCTTGGCTTCGGCTTTGGCCAGCGCTTCGGGCGTCCGGCCGATCAGTTCAGCGGCGACGGTCGGGCCAAAAGTGATGTCGAGTGTCTTGTGATTGTCCGGCCTGAACACGATCGTCTTGATATGATCGCGCATTTGCTGGCAGGCTGTCGTGACGTTACGCAGCGTGTTGACTGTAAACGACATGGTGCCTCGCATTGCCGAATCATGGGCAGTAAATTGGTTGGCGTTTAATGCGCCTATTTTGCCTCGAAAGTCAAACCAGCGGTGAGAGTCGTCGATAATGCCGACTTGTTGCATTGCGATATTGTCAAACCATAACCTCAATGTCGGCCCGCAACGGATGGGTTCCGAGCGTCTTGATAGCCCATGAACCTCAATCCTGATGCTGTGGTTGCTATGGACGGCTAACCTTGCCCTTCTGTTTTGCCGCGCCTAACCATCGGCTTAGAGATTTATTCTGGGATTAGCAGGGTTAGGGCTTGGTCAGCGGTGCTGTTCTCCGCCCATTTCCATGAGTCGAGCAGGGGCAGGCAAAACCGATCCCACGTCCGATCCAACCCGAAAACACGCTGGAGCAATTCTGAAACCACGTCGGATGCGACGTGATAACACGCTGTGTTTCCGGCCTAATCATGCTCCATTGTGGGAATATGGGCGGGCCGATGATTGACCAGCGGGCGTTGATAGGACGGATCGCTGCTATCACGGGCCGACACGCCATTGGCATTGATGCCCGGCCAGTCGGCAAAGGGCAGGGGGAGGGTAGGGACCAGTCCCGACCATTCGATAACATTGGTGCGCAGCGCGATCTTCCATGCGCCATCGCGCCGTTCCATCCGGTCGAGATAACGCCCTCCCGCGATCCAGTTGGTTGCGTCGCGATTGCGGCCGACGAACAGATAGTAAGTTTCGACATGAGCGGTCTCGCCGTCGATCTCGATCGTCTGGTTCAGCAGATTATGGTGGGTCGCCTCCTGCCCGGCGTCATGCAGGCTCGCTCCCCAGTCATAGAGCGGCGCAGCTTGGCCGACAAATGGCCCGGCGGCGATGGTCGCATCGGGATGAAAGGCGGACAGGAACAGCGCCCGGTCAAACCGGTCCATCCCGCGGGCAAAGCGGGTGATGCAATCGGCAATATCCTGCCGATCGAGCAGCGCGTCGAGGCGCGCTATACGATCAGCGTCCATGGCCAGCCTCCGCAATCGGGCGCCAGATTGGCGATCCGCGTTCGGCCCGCAGCGATGGGATGGTCTTGCCGTCTATATCGGTGATGCCATAATCCTGCGCGACTTCGGCGGTGATGAAGGTGCCGCCCGACCGGGCCATGATCGCCGGATCGGCGGCCAGCGCGGCGATGACGCGGCCCGGAAATTCGGGCGAACAACCAATCAGCGGATTGGTCACGGTGCGGGTTTTCATGGCCGGGTCGGCCGTCAGGTTGCGGTTGGCCCGCTCGGTAAAGGTCAGCCCCTGCCAGAGCGAGAGCGAGGCGACATTATGCGGCTCCAGCTCGATCGCCATGTCGCGCGCCATCCGGTCGACCGCTGATTTGCAGGTGCCGAACACCGCGCCATAAGTATAGGTGACCCCGACATAGCCCGAAATTGCGACGATCAGCCCTGATCGCTGCGGCGTCATGATCTTTGCCGCGTGCCAGGCGGCGGTGAAATTGGACCGCACCCCCACATCCACCATCTCCCAATTGGACAGCGGCTTTTCCCAGAAGGGCAGGGGGGTGGTCAGATCCTCCGGCAAAGCGAAGGCATTGTTGACGAGGATATCGAGGCGACCCTGTTCACCGGCGACCCGATCGAACAGTGCGGCGACCTGCGCATCGTCGCCATGATCGACCGCCACCGCAATGCCGCGCCCCCCGCGTGCATCGCATTGCGCCGCTGTCTCGCCCACCGTGCCGGGCAGCGCATGATCGCTTGGCCGAACCGAGCGGCCCGTCACATAGACGGTTGCGCCCTGATCGGCGAGCGCAAGCGCAATGCCCTTGCCGATCCCCCGGCTCGCCCCGGTGACGACTGCCACCTTGCCTGTCAGCTGTCCCATCCCGTACAACTCCCTTATTGTCTCAATCATGGTCCGCGAAAAAGGCGGTGCTGATATCGCCCCGTGCGCGACCGGTGAAATGCGGCGCGCTGAATGCCATGCCCATCAGCCCCTGCGACCAGTCGACCGCTGGGCCATCATCGCGGAACCAGTCATAGACCATCATGCGGCGGGTGATCCGCCAGTCGCCCGTGCGCCGTTCCATCGCGTCAAGATAACGACCGCCCAGCCAGACATCGCGTGCGCCATCGCCCGCGTCGATGCGGTGATAGGCGCTGACCTGGGTTTCGACCCGCGCCCGATCACCCTCGATCACGACATGGCTTTGCCCCAATATATGTTGCGTAACGGCGATCGCATCCGATCCCGGCACCACCCAGGCGAGATAGGCGGCGAAATCGCCCGCAAATATGCCATAGTCGGTTGTCGCATCCGGCCAGAAACAGGCGCTGATCAATCCGGCGTCGCGCCGATCCTCGCCCCGCGCCAGTTGTGCCAGGCAGTCGCTGATCTGCTGACGGTCAGCCAGCAGGCGCCATGCCGGGTCGTCTGGCATTGCCATATTCTCCATCATGTTACCCTCATAACTGGCGCAATATGGACGGGTTCGCCGTCACTCGACAGGCACGCGGCCGGATATCGGCCCGGCGATAAGCAGGCTCGTCATCGCCACGCGGTCTTTCCATCGCCGCGTCAGCGTGCATCATTAAAACGGCCCCTGCTCAAGCGGGGCGGGAATTGAGCAGGAGAGAAACATGACCAGCCCGACGCTCGATTGTTCGGATATCGACCAATATCTGGGCAAGCCGATCCAGCCGGCCCGCATGGTGGAGCCGATCGCCAATAGCGACATTCGTCGCTGGGTGCAGGGGATGCGCTACCCCAACCGGCTCCATTATGACGCAGGCTATGCCGCGCAGAGCCGCTGGGGCGGGCTGGTCGCGCCGCAAAGTTTCGCCGTCACCATGGATTGCGCCCATGGCTCTGCGCCTGCCTGTGTCGGCAGCATCCCCAACAGCCATTTGCTGTTCGGCGGCGACGAATGGTGGTTTTACGGCCCGCGCATGAAAGGCGGCGACCGCATCTGGAACGAGCGCGTCCCGTTCGACTATACGGTCAAGGACACGAAATTCGCCGGGCCGACCTGTTTCCAGCGCGGTGACAATTTCTACTATAATCATGACGGCGACCTGATCGCCAAGCAGCGGTCCACCACGATCCGCTACAATCAGGCAGCGGGCAAGGACAATGCGCCCACCGATGGTTTTGACGATCCGGTCTGGACCGACGATGAGCTGGAAACGCTAGAATCGCGCAAGATGGAATGGATCCAGATGCTGCACGATCTGGGTCATGACCGGCGCTGGTGGGACGATGTCACCGTCGGCGCGGCATTGCCGCAGCGGGTGATCGGTCCCCATTCGATCGTGTCCTTCACCACCGAATGGCGCGCCTATATGTTCACCCAATGGGGTGGCACCCATCGCCGCACTGATCTCGACATGGAAGCGCTGGGCTTCGTCAAGGAAATGGCCGGGCATGAAAATGATCCGGTGATGGAAGCGATCAATCCCGAATTTACCGACGGCGCCTATATCGGCCCGTCGCGCGGTCATCTGTTCCCACGCTGGGCGCGCTTCATCGGGATGCCACGCGGCTATGGCTATGGCGCGTCGATGGGGGCGTGGATCACCGACTATTTCGCGGGCTGGGCAGGCGAGTGGGGCATGGTCCGCCATTCCGCCTGCAACTATCGCGGCCCGGCGCTGACCGGTGATATCACGGTGACGACCGGTACCATCCTCGACAAGTTCGTGGATGCAGAAGGCCGTCACATGGTGCAGGTGGACTGTCGGCTGATGAACCAGCTTGGCGTCACGCTGGCGACCGCCAAGGGTGAAGTCGAGCTGCCGAAAAAGCCCGCTTAATCCGGCAGCGGCAAATATACGCTGGCGCGCAGGCCTCCTTTGGCCTGTGTTGCCAGCGTGACATGGCCGCCATGCGCCTGCGCCGCCGACTGGACGATGGAGAGGCCGAGGCCGACCCCGCCGGTGCGCCGGTTTCGCGAGGGTTCGCCGCGGAAGAACGGCTCGAACGCGCGGTTCAGATGGTCCTGGCTCATGCCGGGGCCATTATCGGCCACCTCGACCACCGCCATCATGCCTTCGGTCCGCACCGTGACGTGCGCGGCGTCGCCATATTTGACGGCATTGTCGATCAGGTTGGTAAACAGCCGGCGCAGCAGGATCATGTCGCCATGGATGGTGATGGGGGAGATGTCGGCGATGGTGACGGCATGGCCCAAATCGGCAAAATCATCGACCAGCCCTTCGACCAGCAGGCCCAGGTCGAGTGGCTCCATCAGGCGCGGGCGGCTTTCATTGTCGACGAAGTCCAAGGTGGTGCTGATCAACTGCTCCATCTGCGCGATTTCCTCCTGCGCTGCCGTTCGGATCGGGTCGGGTGCGGCGGCAAGGTGGAAGTGGAGACGGGACAGCGGGGTACGTAGATCATGCGCGATCGCGCCGACCACCGACGTGCGTTCCTGAACGAAGCGGGCGATGCGCGCCTGCATGTCGTTGATGGACCGGGCGGCCATGCGGATTTCGGTCGGTCCCTCGACCGGCACCGGCGCTGCCTCGACCCCGGCGCCCAGCAGCTCGGCCGACGCGGCAAAGCTGCGGATCGGGCGGGTCAGTCGCGCGCTGAACCACATGCTGACCGGAATGATGAACAGCAGGCTGAACAGAAATGTATCCCGCCCGGTCAGGTTCCAGATGGTATCGGGCCTACGCGATTCGCGCGTCACCATGCGCCATCGACCATCGGGCTGCTTTACCGCCACGGTGAAGGTACCCATGATGAAGGGATCGGCCCTGCCGTCGCGCCCATATAGCGCGACTTCATGGCTTATCTGGCTGAAACGGGCCTGGTCGCCACTGTTCAGATAGATGCGCACATCGGCTTGCGCCACGCCAAGCCGCTGCGCCAGCATGGTCGCGACCAGCTTTTCCGTCCGGTCGGTCATTGCGCGCGGCGCCGTTTGTTCGACGCGGGTTTGCAGGATCGGCTTGTCGCGCAGCACGGGCTGCCCCCGCACGATCCGGGCGATTTCATAGACGGACAGCGGGATGCGCGCGGGCGGATGGATCAGGAAGAGGGTCGAAAGGCTGAACAGCGTCAGCGTCGCCATCACGCCAAACGCCATCGCCAGCATATGGGCGTGGATCGAGTTGGCCCATAGCCGGAACCGCGTCATCATGTCCGTGTCACCGCAGGCAGGAAAATATAGCCTTCGCTGCGTATCGTGCGGATGATCTCGCCATGGGTGCGGGTGCCCAGTTTGCGCCGCAACCGGCTGACCTGCGTGTCGATCGCCCGGTCGAAGGCATCGCTATCCTCTCCCCGCGCCAGTTCCAGCAGCAGGTCGCGGTTCAATATCTGCTGCGGCTTTTCGATGAAGGTCAGCAGCAGGCCGAATTCCCCCTCCGACAGGCCGATGATGACCCCGCCCGGATCGCGCAAGACCCGCCGCACCGGGTCCAGCCGCCAGCCGTCAAACTGGTAATGGGCGGTCGCGTTGGCGCTTTCGCCCGCAACCGGCCGTCGCCGCCGTTCCAGCGCGCGGATGCGGGCGAGCAATTCGCGCGGCGATACGGGCTTGGGCAGATAGTCGTCGGCCCCGCCCTCAAGGCCCGCGATCCGGTCCGTCTCGGTCCCCAGCGCTGATACCATGATAATCCCGACATCGGCGCTGTCCGATAGCGTCCGCGCCAGCGACAGCCCATCCTCGCCCGGCATCATCACGTCGAGGATGACAATATCGGCGGCCTGCCGCGCCAGCGCGGCGCGCATCGAGGGACCATCTTCCGCTTCATCCACATCATAGTCCTGCGCGATCAGGAAATTGCGGATCAATGTACGGAGCGCCGGATCATCATCGACGATCAGCAGCCGGGGGCGGGCAGGGGCTTCGACGTCCGGCATGGCGGCGCTCCTCTCTTGGCTGCTCTTGTCCGTCTTTTCCGGCGCTGTTTCAATTGCGGTGTCCCAGCCATCGCAGGGACAATGATGTCCGCCTTTTGCCGCTCTGTGTCAGCGCAGACAAATTAGTCGGCGTGTCGTCTGCTAAAGCCATGCGCACAGAGGCCGCTCGACCGGCCCGGTAAAGGAGTCAGGGTTATGCCGGATAGCGAAGGGGTGCTGACGCGCCGGGCCATATTGGGGCTGGTCGCTATTGCGCCGTTGGTTTTGGCCGCGCAGGCACCTGCATCTTCCTGCGCCGATCCCGCCACCCTCTCCGCCGCGCAAAAGAGTATGCGCAAGTCGCTCGGCTTCAAATCCCCCGCGCCCGATCCCGCCAAAGCGTGTGGCACATGCGCCTTCTTCACGGGCAAGGGCGCAGATTGCGGCGCGTGCGCGCTGCTGAGCGGCGGCGTGGTCCCGGCCAATGGTGTATGCGACAGTTGGGCGAAGAAGGGTTGATCGCGATGGCGCGCACACCCCGCCAGTTCGTTTGGGACTTGCCCGTCCGTCTGTTTCACTGGGCGCTGGTCCTGCTGATCGGCTTTTCCTGGTGGAGTGCGGAAAATTATCACATGGACTGGCACCGCCTGTCGGGACAGGCTGTGCTGTTCCTGATCGCCTTCCGCCTGATCTGGGGGGTGGTCGGTTCCGATACCGCGCGCTTTGCCCATTTCCTCAAAGGCCCGCGCGCCATCCGCGTCTATCTCGCGGATCGTAATGCGCCTGCCCCTGTCGGTCACAATCCGCTGGGCGGCTGGAGCGTGGTCGCCATGCTGGCGGTTTTGGTTATGCAGGTCGTCAGCGGCCTGTTCGCGGTCGATACAGACGGCATCGAATCCGGGCCGCTGTCGCATCTCGTCGATTTCGATCAGGGACGGCTGGCTTCGGCGATCCACGGCGTCGTTTTTGCCGGGCTGCAAGCGCTGATCGCGCTGCATGTGCTGGCGGTGCTGTTTTATCTCGCGGTGCGGCGGCGCAATCTGGTTGGCCCGATGGTCACCGGGAGCGCTGCCGCGCCAGCCCCCATTTCCGTGCGCCGCGCCGGGCCGCTGGCGCTGGTCGTCGCGCTGTTGTTGTCGACGGCGCTGGCCTGGTGGCTTTTTGCGCAGTCCGCGCTCTGAACCCATGAAAGGATATGCCATGCGCACCTTGCTGATCGCGGCCGGACTTGCGGCGCTGCTGACATCGCCGCTGATCGCGGCACCCGGCGACATCGTCGCCACCCGGATCGCGGGCTTCCGCGAAGTCGGCGCGGCGTTCAAGAATATCAATGACGAGCTGAAATCGGGCCGTCCGCAGCTTTATGTGGTGCAGATTTCGGCGCGCCAGATCCGCGACTATGCGCGCCAGCATATGGGCTGGTTCCCGGCGGGCAGCGGTCCACGCCCCGGCGTCAAGACGGCGGCCAAGCCGGAAATCTGGACCCAGGCACCCGCCTTCAAAAAGGCGCAGGATGGTTTTACCACGCAGGCCAATGCCTTTGCCGGGGTCGCGGGCAGCGGCGACGTGGCGAAAATGCGCGTCGCGGCCAAGGCGCTGGGCGGCAGTTGCGCGACCTGTCACCGCAGCTTCCGGGTCGAGGACAAACGCTGATGCGCCGCGCGCTGCTCCTGCTGGCTTTCTCCCCTGCGCCGCTCTGGGCGCAGGCGGCCGACCTCGACATACCGGTCGCAGCGGCCGATCATTTTCCGCACGGCATCTCCGTCAAGGGGCGCGTCTATACCGACCGGCGCGGCCTGACCCTTTATGGCATGGACATGCGTGCCGCCACTGGCCGTACCGGCCAGCCCGCTATCTATTGCAGCGGTGATTGCCTGGCCCGATGGGAGCCTTTGCTGGCCCCGCGTGGTGCGCCTGTCTCCCCGGTCCCGCGCGCCTTTGGCGGGCCACGCACAGAAGCGGCGGCGGTAAAGCCCGCGTCCGACAATCCCGACTGGACGGTAATGGAAGGACCGGCCGGGCCGCAATGGGTCTATAAGAAGGTCCATCTGGTGTTCACGCGGAAGGACGCCCGCCCCGGATCGACCGAACATGATGGTGCGGACGCCTATCTGTGGAACAGCCTGAAATATCTGCCACCGCCACCCAAGCTGGTCGCGCCGCCCGATGTCGCTGCGAGGCTGGTCGATGGAGCCTATGTGCTGGCCGATGCGCAGGGCAACTGGCTGTTCAGCCCGAAGGACAGTGATTGCGCCGATCCCTGTGCCTGGCGTCCGCTGGCCACCGGAATGGTGCGGCGGGCCGTGGGGCAATGGAGCGTCCGCCATACCGCTGATCAGGCCCAATGGCTCTATCGCGGCAAGCCCGTTTATCGCGCCGACCCGCGCCAGCCCGTGCCCGCCGACGGCGTGGCGTTGACCCCCTGATCAAGGAGAGCATCATGCTATCGCACAAAATTGCTGCCTTATGCGCTGCCGCCCTTTTCGTTCCGATCGTCCCGGCGCAGACGGCAACCTTGCCCGCGCCACCCGCCAATGGCGAGATGGGCTTCGTCTTTGCTCATTTCGCACCTGCCATCCATCAGGGCGATCAGGATTGCCCGGATGGTCCTGTCGCGACGCTGCGCGACAATTATCTCCAGACCCAGGCATCCGCCGAACGGCTGCGGCTGCTGGAAAAGCCCAATGAGGCGGAACTGACCAAACGCTGGACCGGCTATGCCTTTGGTCCGCAAGGCACCAACATCTGCACCCATCCCGACAAGTTCGACCGTCCGTCCCAGCGCATCGTGCAGGGCAAGGTCGCGCAGGGGCTGGATCTGGACGGAGGCGCGGATGCGGAAGGCTGCGACCATGATCCCTTTACCAGCCCCACGGGGCAGGCGGGCGTCGACAACCAGATGTGGCGCGCGATGGGATGCGTGCGGACGTGGCGCGGGGTCGATGGCACGGGCGGCGACATCGTGCGCGGGCTGACCCAGTTTTTGATCAGCGGCGAACATACGCAGGTGTTGCTGCTGACCGGCGTGGACAGCCTGTCGGACGATCCCGACGTGACCGTCATCTACGCCAATAGCGAAGATCGCGCCGTCGTGGATGCCAAACAGAATTTCATGCCTGACGCCAGCTACACCGTCGTTGCCAATGCGCAGCATCGCAATGTGCTGAAAGGCCGGATCGTCGGGGGCGTGCTGATGACCGACCCGGCGCATATCCGCCTGCGCCAGAGCTGGGGGCAGGGATCCGAACGCGACATTCGCGGCAAGCGCACCGAATATGACATGACCAAGGCGCGCCTGCGCCTGACCTTCCAGCCGGACGGGTCGTTGAAAGGGCTGGTCGGCGGCTATCAGCCGATCTGGAACATCATGGCGAGTGCGTCGATCGGCGGGGAAGGGGCGGCCACGACGGCGGGCTATGACTGCGCTGCCATGTATGCGGCGCTGAAAAAACTTGCCGATGGGGACCGCGATCCGGCGACCGGCCAGTGCCGCCGCATCTCCAGCGCGATGGAGGTGTTGGCCGTTCCGGCTTTCGTCAATGATACGCTGCCCGCAACCAGGGTGGCGCAACAATGATCCGCGCGCTCTGCTTCCTCGCCGCGCTGGGCCTGACCGCCTGTTCGGCGGAAAAAGCGCCGCAAAGTGTGTCCGCTGAGCCTTCCTTCGTACCGCTCAAGGCGCCGCTGGGCCAGATCGTGGCGATGCGCCGCCTGACCGAAGCGCAATATCGCAACAGTATCGCCGACATATTCGGTCCCGACATCCGCGTCGCCGGCCGGTTCGAGCCGATCGTGCGACCGGTGCATGAGTTGATCGCGACCGGCGCAGCATCCTCCACCATTTCACCGGCAGGCCTTGAGCAATTCGATGCCATGGCCCGCGCCATCGCCGCGCAAATATTCGATGCCGATCATCGCGCCCAGTTCATGGCTTGCGCTCCGCGCGATGTGGCGGCCCCCGATCCCGATTGCGCCGCGCGCGTTCTGGTGCCCGTGGGCCGCTATCTCTTCCGCCGTCCCATGACTCAGGAAGAAGTTGCCGCCTATGTCATGATGGCGGGCAAGGCGACGGCGTCCAGCGGTGATTTCCACAAGGGACTGGAACTGGCGCTGGCCGCGATGCTGGTATCGCCGCACTTCCTCTATGTCGTGGAAAGCGCGGAAGCTGATCCCGAAAGCCCCGGCGACCTGCGGCTCGACAATCTGGCCCGTGCGTCCCGGCTCAGCTTCCTGTTGTGGAACACGACGCCCAATGAGACCCTGCTCAAGGCGGCGGAACAGGGCCAGCTGACCGACCCGTCCCAACTGGCCGCCATTGCCGGGCGCATGGTCCGCTCCCCCCGGCTGGAGGATGGCGTGCGCGCTTTCTTTGCCGACATGCTGTTGTTCGAGAAATTCGACGAAATGGCCAAGGACCAGATCGTCTATCCCCGTTTCAACCCCGATGTCGCGTCGGCGCTGTCCGAACAGATGCTGCGGATGATCGTCGATCAGCTGGTGACGCAAAAGGGCGATTATCGCGACCTGTTCACCACCCGACGGACTTTCATCAACCGCGCGCTGGGACCGCTCTATCAGGCCAAGGTTACTTCGACGCAGGGCTGGGTGCCGTATGAGTTTGCGCCGGGCGATGATCGCGCGGGCCTGCTGGGGCAGGCCGGATTCCTGGCGCTCTACGCCCATTCGGGACGCAGTTCACCAACCCTGCGCGGCCGGGCGATCCGTGAATTGCTGCTCTGCCAACCCGTCCCCAATCCGCCCGGCAACGTCAATTTCACCGCGGTGCAGGACGTGACCAGCACTGCCATGCCGACCGCGAAAATGCGCCTGACCGCGCATAATAGCGACCCGGTCTGCGCCGCCTGTCACAGGATCACCGATCCGCTGGGCCTGCCGCTCGAAAAATTCGATGGCATCGGGGCGTTCCGTCGCCAAGAAAATGGCGCGCCGATCGATACGGCGGGCCTGTTCGAGGGCGTCGCGTTCCAGGGCAATATCGGCCTGGGCAAGGCACTCGCCGCCAGCACATCCACGACCGAATGTGTCGCTGGCCGCGCCTTCCAATATGCCACCGGCCGCGTGCCAGAGGATGACGGCGCATTGGCGGGCGGGATCGAGCAGGATTTTGCGAAGGACGGCTATCGCATCGCGTCCCTCTTCCTGCGCGTCGCCACCATGCCACAGGCCTATCGCATCGCCGCCCCGCCATTGGCTGCACCCGAAATCGCCATGACCACCAGCAAGGGAGTCCATCCATGAGCTTTACCCTGAACCGCCGCACTGCGTTGCGCGGCATGGTCAACGGCATGGCGGTCGCCGTCGGCCTGCCGCTGCTTGACGCATTTCTGGACGGCAATGGCACGGCGATGGCGGCGACCGGTGCGCCGGTGCCGGTGCGCTTTGGCACATGGTTCTGGGGTCTGGGGGTCAATCCGCCCCGGTGGTATCCCAGCAAGATCGGTGCCGACTATGATCTGAAAGAAGAATTGGCCGCGATTGCGCCGCTTAAGCACAAGGTCAACATATTGGGCGATTTCAGCCTGCCGCTGGATGGCAAGCCCAACCTGCCGCATATTAGCGGCGGCATCGGCATCCGCACCGGCATGGCGATCGCATCCGACCGGGGCTTGCCCGCGCCCTCCTTCGACGTGGCGATCGGCGACATGATCGGCACCCGCACCCGATTCCGCTCGCTTGAACTCTCGGCCACGGGCGATCCGCGCAATTCGCTGTCGGGGCGCGGCAATGGCAATCTCAATCCCGCTGAAGTCTCCCCCGCTGCGCTCTATACCCGCATTTTTGGCCCCGACTTTCGCGATCCCAACAGCGCGACCTTCACCCCCGATCCCGCGCTGCTAGCCCGGCGCAGCGTGTTGTCGGGCGTGGCGGATCAGCGCCAGGCGCTTCACGCGCGACTGGGTGCGGCGGACCGGCAGAAGCTCGACCAATATTTCACATCCGTGCGCCAGCTGGAAAAGCAGCTCGACGTGCAGCTGACCAAGCCCGAACCGATGCAAAGCTGCGTCGTGCCGAAATCTGTTGCCGACCGGCCGGTCAATGCGGAAATCGAAAATGTCATGGCCAATCATCAGGTGATGACCGACCTGCTGGTGATGGCACTGGCATGCGACAATGTCCGCGTGTTCAACATGAATTTCAACAATGGCGCATCGTCGCTGACGCGGATCGGAAGCACCATCACCCATCATCAACTGACCCATGAGGAGGTGATGGACAATCGCCTGGGCTACCAGCCGGAGGTCACCTTCTACGTCAATAAATGCATGGAAGCCTGGACCTATTTCATCAAGGCGCTGGACGCGGTGCAGGAAGGGGAGCGGACCCTGCTGGATAACGCACTCGTCTTTGCCCATAGCGAAACCGAATTCGCCAAATTCCACACCATCGACAATATCCCGATGATGACCGCCGGGTCGGCGGGCGGGCGGGTGAAAACCGGGCTGCACATCACCGGCGAAGGTACGCCCGTCAGCCGCGTCGGCCTGACGCTGCAACAGTTGATGGGCGTGCCGGTGGATAAATGGGGGACCGACAGTATGGAAACCAACAAGCCGGTATCCGCGCTCATCGCCTGATTGTCAGGGGAGGGGCAGTGCCACCCGCCGTCCCTCCCGCGCCGAAATCTGCGCCGCCTCGATCACTTCCTGTACCGCCACGGCCTGCTCCAGCGTTACGGGCAGGGGCGCGCCGGACAGGATTGCGGTCGCAACCTGTGCATAATAGTCCTGCTGGCACCCCGGCAACGCCGGGCGCAGCGTCACGCGACCTTGCCCATCATGATAGACGACCGGATCGTCATCGGCACCCCAGCCCCGATCGCCGGGGCGCAATCCGGCCACCAACTGTACTTCCTGCTGGTCGAGGCGCTTCTTGACCAGCGTGCCGTTCATGCCATGCACCATGAAGCGCGGGCTGCCCCCATCCTCGCCGCCCGGCGCGCTCATGCTGGCGTGCAGCACGACGCGCATGTCAGGATAGAGCAGCACGACATGCGCCCAATCGTCCGATGCGGATCCTTCGCGCAGGGCCGCAATGTCCGCGTTCACGCTCTGCGGTCGCCCGAACAGCGCCAGCGCCTGATCGACCAGATGCGGCCCCAGGTCGAACCATACGCCCGACCCCGGTGATCCATCCTCGCGCCATCGGTCACGCACATCCGGCCGGAACCGGTCAAAATGCGATTCAAAATGGGTGATTCGCCCGACCAGACCATCCTCGATCCCCGCGCGGATGCTCAGAAAATCGCTGTCGAACCGCCGGTTGTGAAATACCGCCAATTGCCTGCCACATTGGGCCGCCAGCGCCGCCAGATCCTTCGCTTCGGCCAGTGACAGGGCGAACGGCTTGTCCACCACGACATGCTTGCCCGCGCGCAGCGCGTCGGCGGCGAGCGGCGTATGGGTGGCGCTGGGCGTCGCAATCACCACCAGGTCGATCGCGGGATCGGAAAAAATATCCGCCGCTGACCCGGCACAACGGATGGTGGGGTCGAGCGCTGCCACTTCATTGGCTTTGCTGGTGCTGATGACCGTCAGCGCCATCGCCGGAACCGCCCGCAGCAGTGGCGCGTGGAATATGCGGCCAGCCGCGCCATAGCCGACCAGCCCAACCCGGATCGCATCAACCACGCAAGGCCTCCGCAACCATCGGTGCCAGCTTGCCCACGATAACCGCAACGCCCTTGTCATTGGGATGAATACCATCGGGCAGTTGCAGCGCCCGATCGCCGATCACCCCATCCAGCATGAAAGGGTAGAGCGCCGCGTCATATTTCTTCGCCAGCGCCGGAAAGATCGGGTTGAAGGCGGCGGCATAGTCCGGCCCCATGTTGGGCGACGCCAGCATCCCCGTCAGCAGCACGGGAATATCCCGCTTTTTCAGCTCGGCGAGGATCGCGTCCAGATTGTCCCGCGTGGCGTCAGGACTCAAGCCGCGCAGCATGTCGTTGCCACCCAGCCCCACCAGTATCAGGTCCGGCTTGCGCGCCAGCCCGTCCAGCGTGAAGGCCAGCCGCGCCAGCCCCGCCGCACTGGTATCGCCCGACACGCCGGCATTGACGACCTGCGCCTTCATCCCGCGCGCGGCCAAAGCCTGCTCCAGCACCGGGGCCAGTCCCTTGTCCTGATCCAGATTATAGCCGGCATACAGGCTGTCGCCGAATGTCACGACCAGCTTGCCATCGGCCACCGGCGCGGCGGCAGGGGTGGCCTGCGCACTGTTGGCGACCGGGGGTGGGGGCGGTGCCTTGTCCGAACATGCGCCTGCCAGTTGGACAAACAGCGCCAGTGCCCCATATTGCCAATATCTGCCCGCCAAGGAGCGCTCCTTCTTCATGCATATGCCTATCGATCCAGCCACTATCGCGATCCGCGCGCATAATGTCACCCTCTCGCTTGGCACCCGCGACGCGCCAGTCCAGATATTGAAGGGCGTCGATCTCACCCTGTTGCGCGGCGAAAGCATCGCTATCCTGGGCGCATCGGGATCGGGCAAAAGCTCGCTGATGGCGGTATTGTGCGGGCTGGAACGCGCCAGCGGCGGGGACGTGCATATCGGCGGGGTCGATTTCGGCGCGCTGGATGAGGATGCGCTGGCCCGCGCCCGGCGGGGCCGCATCGGCATCGTGTTGCAAAGTTTCCACTTGCTTCCCACCATGACCGCTCAGGAAAATGTCGCCGTGCCGCTGGAACTGGCGGGGGAAGCGGACGCCTTCGCCCGTGCCGCCGATGAATTGCGCGCGGTCGGGCTAGGCCACCGGCTGGACCATTATCCCGCCCAATTGTCGGGCGGGGAGCAACAGCGCGTCGCCATCGCCCGCGCCGTCGCGCCACGCCCGACCATTCTGTTCGCCGACGAACCGACCGGCAATCTCGACGCGACCACCGGGGTCACCATCATGGACCTGCTGTTCGATCGCCAGCGGGCGGCGGGTGCAACATTGGTCATCATCACCCATGATCCGGCATTGGCCGAACGCTGCGGCCGGATCGTGGAAATGCGCGACGGCCAGATCGTTTCGGACCGCGCTGCATGAGCGCGCTCAATTGGGCGACAAGCTGGCGCATCGCCCGGCGTGATCTGCTTGGCCGGTTCCGGGGATTGCGGCTGCTGTTCCTCTGCCTGTTCCTGGGCGTCGCCACGCTGGCCGCGATCGGCAGCCTGACCTCTGCCATCACGCAGGAACTGAGCCAGCGCGGGCAGGGATTGCTGGGCGGCGACGTGGAAATCGCGATGACCCAGCGCGAAGCAGGGGAGGGCGAGAAAGCCGCGTTCCGCCGTTTCGGCACATTGAGCGAGACAATCCGCCTGCGCGCCATGGCGCGGGGTGAGCGGCCCGATGCGCCCGCCGTGCTGACAGAACTCAAGGGCGTGGACAGCGCCTATCCGCTTTATGGCACATTGACCCTGCAAGGCGGAACTTATCGCGCGCCACTGGCACCCGACCATATCCTGGTCGGTCCCGCACTCGCTGACCGGCTGACTGTCAAACCCGGCGACCGGCTGATCTATGGCACCGGGACCTTCACCATCGCCGCGATCATCGCCGACGAACCCGATCGGCTGGGCGAGGGCTTCACGCTTGGCCCGGTCGCCATCATCTCGCTCGACGGATTGCGTCGCACCGGCCTGATCCAGCCCGGCAGCCTCTATAACAGCAAATATCGCCTGCGCCTGCCGGCCGGGACCGATGCAAAGGCGGTTCGGGACGATCTGGAAAAACAATATCCGTCGGCCGGTTGGGAATATAAGGACCGTGATGACGCCGCGCCGGGGGCCAGCCGCTTCATCATCCGCATGGGGCAGTTTCTCTCGCTCATCGGCCTTGCCGCGCTGGTGATCGCGGGCATCGGCGTCAGCAACGGCGTCGCCTCCTATCTCGCATTGAAACGCCCCGGCATTGCGACGTTCAAAGTGCTGGGCGCGACGTCCAGCGACATTGCGCGCATCTACCTGCTCCAGATTGGCTGTATCGCGCTGCTCGGCATCGCCTGCGGGCTTTTCGTCGGGGGGCTTCTGCCCCCTGCGATCGTCGCGCTGGCCGGTGATGTGCTTCCGGTCAGCCCCGGCTTCCGGCTTCACCCGCTGCCGCTCGTCACCAGCGCCGCCTATGGCCTGCTGATCGCCTTCCTCTTCACCCTGCCGCCGCTCGCCCGCGCTCGGACCCAGCCTGCCGCCTTGATCTTTCGCGGCGTGGTCGATCCGCGCCACGGCATCGACCGGCGCAGCATCCTTGCCATGGCGGCGGCGGGCGCGTTGCTCGTGGCACTGGCGCTCGGCACGGCGCGGGAACCGCTCTTCTCCGCCGCGGTGCTGGGTGCGACTGCTGCGGTCCTGCTGCTCCTGCTCGGCATTGGCTGGGGCGTGCGCCAGATCGCCCAGCGCGCGCCGCGCCCGCGTCGGCCCCTGCTGCGCCTGGCGCTGGCCAATCTCCACCGTCCCGGCGCGCAAACCGCCGCGCTGATCGTCGCGCTCGGCCTGGCGCTGACCTTGTTCGTGACGCTGGCGGGCATCCAGACCAGCCTCGACAGTGAAATCCGCAATGTCGTGCCCAAGACCGCCCCGGCGCAGTTCGTGCTGGATATCCCGTCGGCACAGGCCGACCGCTTCCAGGCCGTCGTGCGCAAACAAGCTCCGGACGCGCAGTTCAACATCGTTCCTTCCCTGCGCGGCACGATAGTCGCTTATGGCAATCAGCGCGTTGCCGACCTGGCCGAACTGCCCGAAGGTGCCTGGTTCCTGCGCGGCGAGCGTGGCGTCACCTACAGCGCGACCCTGCCGCAGGGCAGTGATCTGGTCGCGGGGGAATGGTGGGCACCCGATTATGCCGGACCACCGCTCGTCTCCTTTGATGCAGAGGCCGCCAAGCTGCTGGGTATTGGCGTTGGCGATACATTGACCGTCAGCCTGCTGGGGCGCGAAATCACCGCACGCATCGCCTCCCTGCGCAAGATCAACTGGGATACGATGGGCTTCAACTATATCCTCGTCTTTTCCCCCGGCATCGTTTCCGCCGCGCCGCACAGCCTGGCCGCGACCATCACCATGGATACGCGCCACGACAGCGCGGTCACCCGCGACCTGCTCACCGCCTTTCCCGGCGTGTCCGTGATCGCGGTCGGTGAAGTCATTGCACAGGTCGGCGCGATCATGACGCAAATGTCCGCCGCCATCGTTGCCGCCGCCTCGGTCGCGATTCTGGCGGGCATAGCCGTGCTGGTCGGTGCCATCGCCGCGTCGCGTCAGGCGCGCAGCTATGACAGTGTGATCCTGAAAACGCTGGGCGCGACCCGCGCGCAATTATTGGGCGGGCAGGCGCTCGAATATGGCCTGCTCGCCACGATGCTGGCGCTCGTCGCGCTGGCGCTGGGGTCCGGCGCGGCCTGGTTCGTGATCGTCCAGATCTTCGAGTTCCACTGGTCACCCGACTGGCTGGTCGTGCTGGCAACGCTGGGCGGCGGCGCGCTGCTGACGCTGGGCATTGGCCTTGCCGGATCGATCCCGCTGCTCTCGGTGCGTCCCGCGACCGCGCTGCGCCAGTTGTAACCTGCTGGCGACAATGACAAATGGCGTTAGCTAGACCCTGACAGGCTTTGTCACGTGCCTTCCGCGTGCCCGAACATCTATTTCGCCCCTCGATCCAATCGTTACGCTGTGGGGGTGAAACATGAAGAAGCAGATTTTGGGTGTCGGCATGATGGTCGCGATCGGTGCGGCCGCCGCGCCCGCGCTGGCGCAAAGTGCGGGCGTAACCGGGCATGAGGCGATACCAGCCCTGCCCACACCCAATATCGGCGCGGCTTTTCGCGACCTGTCGGGCGACGGCACGACCATTGCAGGCGTGGTCCGCCGGGATGCGACCAACCACGAAGCCTATCGTATTACGGCCAGCGGCTATGAACGGCTCAACGGCCTGTCGGGGCACGCCTATGTCCTGGCCAACGGGGTGTCTGACGATGGTCGCGTGATCGTGGGCGTGTCGCAGACCGGGTCGGCCACACGCGGCAGCGCGATCATATGGGAAGGGACGGCGCTGACCGAACTGGGCCATTTGGCGACCAGCGCCTCGGTCCAGAACAGCGTGGCCTTTGGCGTATCGGGCAATGGCCAGGTCGCGGTGGGCAGCAGCACGATCGATAATGGTACAACCCATGCCGTGCGCTGGGTCGACAAGGGCGCGGCGCAGGATCTGCACGGTGGATCCTTTGCCTATTCCATCGCCCAGCGCGCAAGCCGCGATGGCGGCGTCATCATCGGCTATGGCGGCACTTCGGCCCGCACCAACGAAGCCTTTGCCTGGACCGCCAGCGGGGGGATGCAGGGGCTGGGCGTCCTTGCCTCGCAATCTGCCGATGCAGGTGCCTATAGCCGCGCAACCGATGTGTCGGCCGATGGCGGCACCATTGTCGGCTTTTCGGCGGGCAGCAATGACCGGGCACAGGCATTCCGCTGGAACAACAGCAGCGGCGGCATGGTGTCGCTGGGCCTGCTGGAAGGCGGGACGGACAGTCGCGCCTATGCGGTCAATGCCGATGGCAGCGTGATTGTGGGTTCGGCCACCCGTCCATCGACCGTGGTGCCCTCCATTCAGGATACGCTGGCGATGCGCTGGACATCGACCACTGGCATCCAGACGGTTGTCGCCTGGCTCACCAGCGCGGGCGTTTCGGTCGGTTCCGACAGCTTCACCGACGCGGTCGCGATCAGCGACGATGGCCGGACCATCATCGGCACCGGCCAGATCAACGGCAAGACGCAGGAATATATTGCCCGCGTCGCGGCGGCCACACCTGCGCCAACCCCAACGCCAACGCCAACGCCAACGCCTACGCCTACGCCTACGCCTACGCCCACGCCCACGCCGACCCCCGGCACCGGCGTTATCGGTCTGGTCGATTTCCTCGCCACCGTGTCGGACGGCGGTGTCGGTCTCAACACCATCCTCAACGCGGCCAGCCTGACCTTGTTCGGTGCCCATCACCGCCCGTTGACGGATTTTACCCGGACCGGGCGCGGTTGCGTCTGGGCCACCGGGGACTTCGCCCATGGGCGGCAGGATCGCAACGCCTGGCTGGGCGAGGTCGGCCTGTGCCATGATCTGGGTGCTGCCGTGCGGATCGGCCTTGGTGGCGGGCTGGGTGGCGCGGATCAGGATTTGTCATTGGGTGGCCGGTTCAAGGGCGATGGCTATCATCTGGTCGGTGAAATTGACGCGCGCATCCCCGACACGCCCGTCCTTCTCAGCCTGACCGGCTATTATGCCGACTGGAACCTGCGCATCGACCGCGCCTATCGCAATGGCACTGCGACCGACCAGTCGCGGGGCGAAACCGACGCGCGCAGCTGGGCAGTGCGCGGGCGGATCGACTGGCGCGACATGGCAAAATTCGGCGTGGTCAGCCTGTCCTCCTATGCCGCCTATACCCATGGCCGGGTCAGCATCGACGGCTATACCGAAACCGGCGGCGGCTTCCCGGTCCAGCTCAACCGGTCGGAAGCGGGCTTTGACGAAGTCCGGCTTGGCGCGGTGACGGCGATGCCGATCGGGACGAGCATGTCGCTCCAGGCGTCGGGTGAATGGGTTCACCGGCTCGATCAGGATCGAGCTGCCCTGACCGGCACGATCATTGGCGCGGGCGGTTTTGTGCTGGCTTCGCCGGCGGTTGATCGCAACTGGGGTCGTGTCGGGCTGGATCTCGACATCGGGCTGGGTGGATCGGCGCTGCTCAGCCTTTCCAGCCATGCCCGGATCGGCGGGGGCGAGGACGCACAGCTGAGCGGCAGCATTGGCCTGCGCTTCGGCTTCTGAACGGCAGGCGCTGCGGTCGGCCGATCCCTCCTCGGCCGATCCTGTCGCGCCATGCGGGGTAAGCCATGGTCTTCATTGACAGGTGGAGGGAGGCATGACGAGTGTGGCAACAATGGCGCAGGGGGTGACGCGCTCCTTTGTCGATCTGCGCGCCTGGGCGGCGGGTGTGACGGTGGCGGCGGGGGAGGGCGACGCCTTCCTGTCCGCCCGCGCGTTGCTGCCCCAGCCCGAAGGTCCGGTGACGATCGGGTTGATCGCCCCGCCGCAGGGCAGCGGATCGGTCGCGGTCCTGCCCGCCGACGAATTTGTCATCGTCGAATCCGGCAGCGTCCAGATTGACCAGCGCACGCTGAATGAAGGCGACAGCGTTGTCCTGTGCGAAGGCGCAGGCTTCGACTGGATAGCGGCAGCCGACAGCCGCCTTCTCTTCGTGCGCCGCACCGGCGGCTCCGTGGCCGATGGCGCGATCATCCCGATCGACACCAAGGCTCCGCTCGAACCGTCGGGCGCGCCGCTTGCCGAACTGCTGGTCGGGCCGACCCCGTCCTGCCGCAACTTCACCGACTATCGCTCGGCCGATGGCGAATTTGTCTGCGGCACCTGGGATTCAACCCCCTATCACCGCCGTTCGATGGCCTATCGCCATTATGAGCTGATGTATCTGCTCGATGGCAGCGTCACCTTCGTCGATGGCGCGGGGGCGCAAGGGACGTTCGGCAAGGGCGATATCTTCCTGGTCGAACAGGGCGCATCATGCAGCTGGGACAGCCAGGTCCACGTCAAGAAGGTGTATGCCATCTATCGTCCGGCGTGACGGCTCAGGCGAGGGGATCCAGCGTCCCCAACCAGGCCACCAGCACCAAAATGCCGATCGCCGCGCCCGTCTCCAGCAACAGTGAGAGACGCAGCGCGGCGATCGCGCCTTCAGCACCCCGCTCCAGCGCCGGGGTCAGCCGCCAGCGATTGAGCGCCGCCAGCCCCAGCATCGCGCCGAACACAGCCAGCTTCGCGCCCAGCAGCCAGCCATAGCGGCTGCCCACCAGCGCAGGCAGGTCGGCCACGCCCACGATCATCAGGCTGTTGACCACCCCGGTCATGACCAGAGTGGCTACGAACAGGGTTCCCAGCAGCGAAAACTTCGCCAGCATCACCGCGACCCGATCAATATTGGGGCGGCGCGCCGTTACCGCGTGCAGCAATGCGGCCAGCGCTCCGATCCACCCCGAAGCCGCCCAGATATGCGCGACATCGGCGGCGCGGTGAACAGACCCGGCGACGTCTTCGGTTGCCCCCGCATGGCCGGTCCAGGCGATCGTTGCAGCGGCGACGGCGGCCGGGATCAATACCCAGCGATCCTGCCCGGCAACAGCCAGCACAAGAGCGGCCAGCAAGGCCACGCCCCGCACCACCAGCACCAGGCCGATCGGCGTCATCGTCAGCAAAATCTCTGCCGTCGCCCAGTCGGGCGGCAGTAACGGGGTGCCGGTCATGCTCGCCGCGCTGGCCAGCAGCCACAGCGCCGACAGCGCCATGCCTCCCAACGCCAGCGCGACCAGCAATGCGCGCTGCCCCGCCATGCCCATCGCCCACCAGAATAATGGCAGGCCCATGAGCAGGGCCAGGTCGGCCATCAGGCCAAAGCGCGCCAGTAGCAGCATCCCCGCATCCATGACGGCTTACTTGACCTTGAAGCTGTAGCCGCCTTCCATCTTGTGCTGGTCGGCGCCGACAATATGCCATTTCAGGTCATAGCTGCCAGCAGGGAGCGCGCGGGGCAGGGTGACGATCATCGTCTTGCCATCAGGCGCGACCACGGTTTTGAACCCCTTGATCGGCATCGGCGCATGATCGCTCATGCCCGGCATCCCGGTCATGACCAGATCGATGCCCGAAAGCGGCCCCAGGAACTTCTCGGAAAAAGTGAGAGTCAGCTTGGTCGGCTTGGCCACGGTCGCATTGGCGGCGGGGCTGGACGACAGGAGTTTGCTATGGGCCAGCGCCGTACCGGGCAGGATGGCGATCGACAGGGCGATGGCGGCGGTCAGGAAACGGGACATGCGGACTTCTCCATGATGGTGGTTAGGGGATATTACGCATGGACTTGCCCGACCCCTCATCGCAGGTGCATGATTTTTTGTCCTCGCCGGATGAGGGATCGGCGCGCGCCGCGCGTATGCCGCGATGAGGATGGAGCATGTGCAAATGAGTGATCTTGATCAGTTGCTGGGGCAGATACGCGCGATGCCGGTCGACGCCCGGCTGGAGCAGATGGACGGCGCGGTCATGCAGGCTGTTGTCTGCCGCCGCGAACAGGGCATGGCACGGCGCAGCCTGATGCTAGCCGGATTGCTGGCGCTCGGCATCGGCTGGGCGGGCAGCATCGTGCCGTCGGCGCCCGCGCAGGCGGCCTCCACGCCGATCGGCATGTCGGATTACGCGCCGTCGCGCCTGCTCGGCCAATGAGCCTGAAGCGCTACCTGCTCGTCGCGCTGGTCGCCTTCGCCGCTGCACTGGCGGCGGTGCTGTGCGCGCGGTTGTGGATCGCGCCGCCGCCGCGCGTGGAAAGTGAAGTCCATGCCCTGCTGCATGAGAAGCTGACGCTCGATGCGGCCCAGGAACAGCGCATCCACGCGCTCGAAGCCGCCTTCGCCATTCGCCGCGAAGCGCTGGAGGCGGAAATGCGCGCCGACAATGCCCGGCTGGCGCAGGCGATTGCGGCGGAACATGGCTATGGCCCGCAGGTCGGCCAAGCCGTGGACCGCACCCATCATGTCATGGGCGCGCTGCAAAAGGAGACGCTCCAGCATATTTTCGCGATGCGCGCGGTGCTGCGCCCCGATCAGGCGGCCCAGTTTGACGCGGCCGTCGTCAAGGCACTGACCCAGCCCGCCCCCCGGTGAGTGCAGCCGAACCCGATGACAGGGCGCTGGCCACGCTGGCGCTGGCCGGGCATCAGGATGCTTATGCCGCGTTGATGCGACGGCACCGCGATGCCGTATGGCGATTGGCGCGCGGCCATGTCGGCGATGGCGACGAAGCGCTCGACATCACGCAGGAGGTATTTGTTGCCGCCTTTGCCGCGTTGGGCCGTTATGATGGCGCGCGCCCGTTTCGCACATGGATCGCGCGGATCACGCTCAACAAATGCCGCGACTGGGGCCGCCGCCGCGCGGTGCGGCGCTTCTTCGCCTTTGCCCGCCCCATCGACGAAGCCGGCGATATCGCCGACGCCGCGTCAGACCCGGAACAGGCGCTGCAATCGCAGCGCGAACTCGCCCGCATCAACGCCGCCATCGCCGCGCTGCCCACGACGCTGAAGGATGTGCTGCTGCTCCGCACGATCGAGGCGATGAGCCAGGCGGATACCGCCGCTGCACTCGGCCTGACCGAAAAGGCGGTCGAAACCCGCCTCTATCGCGCGCGCGCAAAATTGTCGGAAAGTTTGAGGGATGACGCTGTGCCCCGCGTATGAAGGGGCATGACCAACCTGACCCTCGACCGCCGCACCCTGTTCAAAAGCGCCGCTGCCCTTGGCCTCGCCAACGCTTTCCCCGCCTGGGCGCAAAGCGGCACGCACGGCCTGCACCCCGCACCGGGCGTCCTGTCGGGCGAAACCATAGCGCTGACCGTGGCCGACAGTCATTTCGCCACCGGTGGACGATCTGCCCACGCGATCACCATCAACGGCACCGTCCCCGCGCCGCTGATCCGGTTGCGCGAAGGGCAGAATGTCCGTCTGTCCGTCACCAATCGTCTGAAAGAGGACACATCGATCCACTGGCACGGCCTGATCGTCCCCTTCCAGATGGACGGCGTGCCGGGCGTCAGTTTCCCCGGCATCGCGCCGGGCGAAACCTTCCATTATGAATTCCCCATCCGCCAGTCGGGCACCTACTGGTATCACAGCCATTCGGGGATGCAGGAGGCGATGGGCCATTATGGCCCGATCGTCATCGATCCCGCTGGCGTCGATCCGGTGCAGGCGACGCGCGAGCATGTGATCGTCCTGTCCGACTGGTCGCCGGTCCACCCCCATGTGCAGCTCAAGCGCCTGAAGCAATCGGGCGGCTATTATAATATGCAACGCCAGACTCTGGCCGGATTGCTCGAGGGCAAGGACCAGCCCCTCAAGGACCGGATCGACTGGGGCAAGATGCGGATGGACCCGACCGATATTTCGGACGTCACCGGCTCCACCTACAGCTATCTGGTCAATGGCCATGGCATAGCGGAAAACTGGACCGGGCTGTTCACGCCGGGCGAGCGGGTCCGCCTGCGCATCATCAATGCATCGGCCATGACCAATTTCAACGTGCGCCTTCCCGGCCTGCCCATGACCGTGGTGCAATGCGATGGCCAGCATGTTCAGCCGGTCGAGACCGACGAATTCCAGATCGGCATCGCCGAAACCTATGACGTGATCGTCCAGCCGACCGACGCCACCGCATATGGCCTGATCGCCGAAGCCATCGACCGCTCCGGCCTGGTCCGCGCGACCCTCGCGCCGCAGATCGGCATGGTCGCGGCCATCCCGCCGCTG
Organism: Sphingobium indicum BiD32; assembly: GCF_000382885.1. GTDB lineage: Bacteria > Pseudomonadota > Alphaproteobacteria > Sphingomonadales > Sphingomonadaceae > Sphingobium > Sphingobium japonicum_C. The sequence continues at coordinate 34,411 of NZ_CAVK010000108.1, read as the reverse complement.
CGCGCCCGGCCTCTCCTTACCATGAAGGATATGGGAATGGACATGGCCGGCATGGACATGGGGCAGGGGGGCGTGATCGACCTCAGCCAACCCGCAAATGAGAGCATGGCGGGGCATAGTATGAAGATGCTCGACCCCACGGTCGCGCCCAATGTGCCGATGGGACCGGGGGTGGCTACGCTCTCCTCCATGCCGGCGGACCGCACGGCGGACCGGCCTACGGGGCTGGAGGATGTCGACCATCGCGTCCTTACCTATGCCGACCTGCGATCGCTGGAACCCAACGAAGATGCGCGCTCCCCGACCCGGTCGATCGACATTCACCTGACCGCCAATATGGAACGCTATATGTGGTCCTTCGACGGGGTGAAGCTGTCGGACGGCGCAGACCCCATCGCTTTCCGCCATATGGAGCGGGTGCGCGTCACCCTGATCAACGACACGATGATGCCGCACCCCATCCATATCCACGGCCATTTCTTCCAGTTGCTGACCGGCGACGATCCGACACACAATCCGCGCAAGCATACGGTCAACGTCCTGCCCGGCGGCAAGATCAGTTTCGACCTGACCGCCGACGCGCTGGGCGACTGGGCGTTCCACTGTCACATGCTGATGCACATGCACACGGGGATGATGCGCGTCGTGACTGTCCGCCACGCGGAGGACGCGGCATGAAGCGCCTGATCGCCGCGCTGCTGCTGGCCAGCACCGCCACACCCGCACTGGCGCAAATGGATCATAGCCAGATGGACCATGGCGCGCACCAGATGCCGCCTGCGCCGGAAGCCGCGCCCACCGATCCCCATGCCGGCCACGCCATGCCCGCGCCCGGCGACAGCGTGCCGCAGGGCGACGCCCCGCCGATCCCGACCGATCATGCCGCCGAAGCCTTCTACCCCGCCGCCACCATGGCCCGCGCCCGCGCGGCCATGATCAAGGAAAGCGGCGGCATGAGTTTCTCGCAGCTGATGCTCGACCGCCTCGAATATCGCGCGCACAAGGGCGCGAACGGTTACGCATGGGAGGGCGAGGGCTGGATCGGCGGCGACATCAACCGTTTCGCGGTCAAGACCGAAGGGGAGGGCGAAGTCGGCGGCGCGCTTGAAAGCGCGGAACTACAGGCGCTCTACAGCCGGGCGCTCAACCCCTGGTTCAATGTCGAGGCGGGTGTGCGGCAGGATTTCCGCCCGCAACCCCAACGCACTTACGCCGTGGTCGGTATCGAAGGTCTCGCCCCTTACTGGTTCGAGGTCGGTGCGCAGGCGTTCCTGTCCACGAAGGGCGACGCCCATCTCCGGCTGGAGGGCAGCTACGACCAGCGCATCACCCAGCGCCTGATCCTGCAACCCGCCGCCGAAATGAATATCGCCGCGCAGGACGTGCCGGAATTGGGCATCGGGTCGGGTATCTCCGACATCGAACTGGGCCTGCGCCTGCGCTACGAATTCGCCCGCGAATTTGCGCCCTATGTCGGCGTCCACTGGGAACGCAAGCTGGGCGACACCGCCCGCTATGCGCGCGCGGCGGGGGAGGGCGCGTCAGCCACCAGTCTGGTGATGGGCGTGCGTTTCTGGTTTTGACCGGAACTACCCCCCTCCGTTCGTTTCTCGACTTCGCTGGAAACGAACGGAGGTTTGTGCTTACCCCAAATGCCGCTCGACCAACGCGACATGCAGCCGGATACCCAGCCCCAGCACATCGTCGTTGAAATCATAATGCGGGTTGTGCAGCGGTGCCCCGCCGTCCGGCTTTGCCTGACCCAGCCAGATATAGGCACCCTTGCACGCTTGCAGCATGAAGGCGAAATCCTCTGACGTGAAGGCGGGATCGGGCGCCAGTTGCGCGATGCCAACGGTCGCGGCGGCGTCCAGCGCCTCCTGCGCCGCTTCGGCATCGTTGATCGTCGCGGGATAGTAACGCTGATAATCGACCGTCGCGCTCAAGCCATTGGCCAGCGCCACACCGGCCGCGATCTCGCGGATCGACGCTTCGATCTTGTCCTGTACCGCTGGATCGAAGGTCCGCACCGTCCCGCCGATGCGAACCTCGGCGGGGATCACATTATGCGTATGCCCGCCATGGATTTGCGTGATCGACAGCACCGCCGATGCGGTCGGCGCGATCCGGCGCGCTATGATCGCGTTCATCTGCGTCACAAGGCTGGCCGCCGCCAGGATGGCGTCGGGCGTATCCTGCGGAATCGCGGCATGGCCACCGCGCCCTTCCAGCACGATCTCAAACTTGTCCGCCGCACCCATGATCGGGCCGGGCCGGGTCGCGATGGTGCCGGCGGGCAGATCGGGCCAGTTATGCAGTCCGAACACCCGGTCGCACGGGAAGCGCTCGAACAGCCCTTCCAGCACCATCTCGCGCGCGCCGCCCTGCCCCTCTTCGGCGGGCTGGAAGAAGAAATTGACTGTCCCGTCGAAATTGCGGCTGCGCGTCAGTTGCTGCGCCGCGCCCAGCAGCATCGCGACATGGCCGTCATGGCCGCAGCCGTGGAAGGTGCCCGGCGTTTTGCTGGCCCAGGGCAGGTTGGTCTGCTCCTCGATCGGCAGGGCGTCCATGTCCGCGCGCAGCCCGATGCTGCGCCCCGACGCGCCGTTGCGCAACACGCCCACCACGCCCGTCCGCCCGATCCCCTCATGCACTTCCAGCCCCAGCGCACGCAGCTGCTCGGCAATGCGCCCGGCGGTGCGATGCTCGCAAAAGCCCAGTTCCGGGTGCGCATGAATGTCGCGGCGGAACGCGATCAGCGGGTCGATCAGATCGGCAATATCGGTCATAAAATATCGTGTTCCCGCGCAGGCGGGAACCCGGCCCCGCCGTTTCGACTGGGTTCCCGCCTGCGCGGGAACCCACCTCGCCCCCAAATCCTAACGCTGCTCACCGAACAGATGCTGGATTGGATAATGATGTTTGATGAAGGGGGATTTGATCACGACATAGCTGAAATATTTTTCGATGCCGTAATCGCTCTCCAGCATCCCCTCGATGATCGACTGATAATGGCCGACGCCGCGCGTCACGAATTTCAGCAGATAGTCGTATCCGCCGCTGACCAGATGACATTCGACGATTTCGTCCAGCTTGCGGATGCGCGTCTCGAACCGGGAAAAGTCGCCCGACCGATGCTCGCTCAGCGTGACTTCGGTAAAGACGGTCAGAAATTCGCCCAGCTTGTGCAGGTTGATATGCGCGCCATAGCCGGTGATATAGCCCGCCTTCTCCAGCCGTTTCACGCGGGTGAGGCAGGGGCTGGGGGACAGGCCGACCGCATCGGCCAGTTCGACATTGGTGATCCGGCCCGACTGCTGAAGCTGCGTCAGGATTTTCAGGTCGATCCTGTCCAGTCTGGGTCCGCCCAACATGTCCTTGCTCCCCCTTATATTTATCCCAGCGCCGCGCGAATATCGGCCTGTTCGAGCAAGCCGTCGAGTGTTTTCCGTATGCGCGCGAATATCTCGTCCATCTCTGCGTCCGATGCACAGAGCGCCGGGGCCAGGCCGATGATATTGTCGGCAAAGGCGCGGAAAATGACGCCATTGGCATAGCCATCGGCAAACAGCCGGTCGGCGATTTTGAGCGCCGGGTCGAACCGCGCCTTGGTCCCCTTGTCCGCCACCAGTTCGATAGCCCCCAGCAACCCGCGCCCGCGCGTGTCGCCGACCATCGGATGGTCGGCAATGCCCGCCAGCCCCGCGTCGAAGCGCGCCGCCACTTTCTGACCGTTCGCCAATATCCCGCCATCGGTATAGAGGCGCAACACTTCCAGCCCCACCGCCGCGCTCACCGGATGGCCCGAATAGGTCGCGCCATGGCCGATCACCACGTCAGCCGCCGCGCCATCGGCAATGCCCTGATACACTTTGTCCGACATCAGCACCGCGCCCATCGGCACATAACCGGCGGTCAGCCCCTTGGCGACGGTCATCAGGTCGGGCGTCACGCCCTCCGCTTCGCAGGCGAACATCGGCCCGGTACGGCCAAAGGCGGTGATGACCTCATCAGCGACCAGCAATATGTCCAGCTCATCGCACGCCTGCCGCATGGCCTTGAGCCAACCCACCGGCGGCACGATCACCCCGCCCGATCCCTGAATCGGCTCGCAGAAGAAGGCAGCGACATTGTCCGCGCCGAGGTCCGCGACCTTGTCCTTCAACTGCTGCACCGACCGGGCGATGATGGCGGAGTCATCGCCTTCCAGATCGCTGCGATAGGGGTAGGGCGACGCGATATGATGCTGCCAGCGCAGCGGCAGGTCGAAATTGCGGTGGAAATTGGCGAGCGCCGTCAGCCCCGCGCCGCTGCTGCTCGATCCATGATAGCCCCGCTCCAGCGCGATGCACTGCTTCTTGGTCGGCTTGCCGATCGCGTTGAAATAATGGGTGATATAGCGGATCGCGCTGTCCACTGCATCCGACCCGCCCAGCGTGAAATAGACATGGTCGAGTCCCTCGGGCGACAGCGCGACCAGCCTCTCGGCCAGCCGTGCAGCCGGTTCGCAACCAAAATGGAAATAGCCGGTCGCATAGGGCAGGCGGCGCATCTGCTCGGCTGCTGCCTCGACGATGCTGTCCTGCCCGTAACCCACATTGACGCACCATAGCCCGGCAAAGGCATCCAGCACCTCGCGCCCGTCCATGTCGGTCAGCCACATGCCCTTGCCGCTTTGCAGCATGGTCGCGCCGCGCGCCTCATGGGCGCGGAAGGATGTGACCGAATGGATCAGGTGATCGCGGTCGATGTCCAGCAGGGATCGGTTGGATTGGTGCATCGTCGGGTGCTCGCCATGGTGGTTATGGGATGCAGCCTATCCTTGTGCTGCGGGTGCATAGCCTGATATGGGGCGAATTGGCGCCCTTGCTGGCTTTAATCGCGAGCTGATGCGGCATAATCTGCTGCTGTGTTAAGCAAGGCTGCTCCCGCGAAGGCGGGGCCCCAGTCCTGGGGTCTGAACTGGGTCCCCGCTTTCGCGGGAACACGCCGCTTCTTGTTCAGTGGTGCAGGATTAGGTCAAGGCCTCGGCAATCGCCCTGCCACATTGCGCGGTATTGGCTGTGCCTTTGAGGTCGCCGGTGCGCAGGCCCGGTTCCGCCAGCACCGTTTCCACCGCCCGCATGATCGCGGCGGCCGCCTCCGCCTCGCCCAGATGCTCCAGCATCATCGCCGCCGACCAGATCTGCCCCACCGGGTTGGCAATGCCCTTGCCCGCAATATCCGGCGCGGACCCATGGACCGGCTCGAACAGCGACGGGTGGGTGCCATCCGGGTTGATATTGCCCGATGGCGCCACGCCGATGGTCCCGGTGCAGGCCGGGCCAAGGTCCGACAATATGTCGCCGAACAGGTTGGACGCGACCACCACGTCGAACCGGTCGGGGTTCAGCACGAATTGTGCGGTCAAAATGTCGATATGATATTTGTCATGGGTGACGGTCGGGTAATTCTTGGCCATCTCCTCCACCCGCTCGTCCCACCAGGGCATGGTGATGGCGATGCCGTTGGACTTGGTGGCGGAGGTGACATGCTTGCGTGTCCGCGTCGCGGCCAGATCGAACGCATAGCGCAACACCCGGTCAGTGCCGTGCCGGGTCATCACCGTTTCCTGGATCACGATCTCGCGATCGGTGCCGGGGAACATCTTGCCGCCGACCGAGCTATATTCGCCTTCTGTGTTCTCGCGCACGACCCAGAAATCGATATCGCCCGGCTCACGGCCCACGAGCGGGCAGGGGACGCCGGGCATCAGCCGGACGGGGCGCAGATTGACATATTGGTCATATTCGCGCCGGAACTGGAGCAGCGATCCCCACAGCGAAATATGATCCGGCACCGTATTGGGCCAGCCGACCGCGCCAAAGAAGATCGCATCGGGCTTGCCGATCTGGTCCTTCCAGTCGTCCGGCATCATCTGGCCATGTTTGACATAGTAATCGCAGCAGGCGAAATCCTGCCACTTTTGCGCGATGGTGAAACCATAAAGGCTTGCCGCCCGCTCCAGCACGCGAATGCCTTCGGGCATGACTTCCTTGCCAATGCCGTCGCCGGGAATGACGGAGATATTGTAGTTGCGGGCCATAAATAACTCCCGTTTGGGCTGAGCCTGTCGAAGCCCTGTTCTGTCTTGAAGTGAAGTACGACCCGTCGACAGGCTCAGGGCGAACGGATGTGGGCTAAAGTTTCAGCCCGCCGATATGAAACGCCTTGGTCTCCAGATATTCCTCGATCCCCGCATGCGCGCCTTCGCGGCCCAGGCCCGACATCTTGACCCCGCCGAACGGCGCGACCTCCATGGCGATCGATCCGCTGTTGAGCGCGACCATGCCCGCCTCCAGCCGCTCCGCCACGCGGAAGGCGCGGTGCAGATTTTCGGTGTAGAAATAGCTGGCCAGGCCATAGCTGGTCGCATTGGCCAGCTCGATCGCCTCATCCTCATGGGTAAAGCGGAACAAGGGCGCGACCGGGCCGAACGTCTCTTCCTCCGCCAGCCGCATGTCCCGCGTCGCGCCGGTCAGCACCACCGGACGCGCAAAGCGCTCCCCCGTCGCCCCTTCGGGTGCCTGCGCAAACAGGGTCGCGCCATGCGACAGCGCATCCTCGACATGCGCCTTCACCTTGTCGGCGGCGGAGACGTTGATCAGCGGCCCGATCGTGCTGCCCGGCATATCCCCCGGCGCGACGTTCAGCGCCGACACGGCCCTGGCCAGCTTCTCGGCAAACTGGTCGTACACGCCATCCTGCACCAATATCCGGTTAGCGCAGACGCAAGTTTGCCCGGCGTTGCGGAACTTGCTGACCATCGTGCTGGCGACGGCGAGGTCGATGTCGGCGTCATCGAACACGATCAGCGGCGCATTGCCGCCCAGCTCCAAGCCCACGCGCTTGATCGTGTCGGCGCACTGCCGCATCAGTAAAGCACCCACGCGGGTCGATCCGGTAAAGGACAGTTTGCGCACGACGGGGCTGGCGGTCAACGCCCCGCCGATCGCGGTGGGCAGGCCAGTGACGACGTTGAACACGCCCGCCGGGAAACCCGCTTCCTCGGCCAGATTCGCCATGGCCAGCGCGCTATAGGGCGTCAGTTCCGAAGGCTTGACCACCACCGGGCATCCCGCAGCCAGCGCAGGCGCGCATTTGCGCGTGATCATCGCAGCCGGGAAATTCCACGGCGTGATCGCGGCGGACACCCCGATCGGCTCCTTCATCACCAATATGCGGCGATTGGCTTCGGGGGCGGGAATCATGCCGCCCTCGACGCGGCGGGCTTCCTCGGCAAACCATTTGATGAAGCTGGCGGCATAGCGGATTTCGCCCTCGGCCTCGGCGGTCGGCTTGCCCTGCTCGGCGGTCATGATCCGGCCCAGATCGACAAGATTGGCCAGCACCAGCGCGTGCCACCGTTCCAGCATGGCGGCGCGATCGCCTGCGGTCCGTGCCTTCCATGCCGGGAAAGCGGCCTCTGCCGCATCAATCGCCGCCTGGGTATCGGCCGCGCTGCAATCGGGCACCGTGCCGATGATCGCACCGGTCGCGGGATTGTCGACCGGCACACTCGCGCCGGATGCCGCGCCGACCCACGCGCCGCCAATATAGGCGCGCTCGACGAAAAGGGCGGGGTTGGAAAGGGAAAGGGTCATCCGAGCGCCTGTGTCGTGAGGGAAAAGATTTTGATCGAAGGGTCCGTTTGCGGCAACGGGCCACGCACCATGCGCATCACCCGGCCAACGCAGGGCAGGCCCAATTCGTCCAGCCAACTGCACAGGGCGCTTTCCTCCGGCACGTCGAGCCGACAGAAAATGCCGTTGTTCGACCCCAGCCAGTGCGAAATCAGTGCCTTCGCGCCCCCGGTATCGGGTGCCACGGTCGGCCCGACGACATAGCCGCGCCCGAACCGGCGAAACAGGGCAAAGCCCACCGGCTCATTGCTGCGCGTCAGCACCACGCCCTGCGCGCCGGGCACCAGCGCGTCGAGCAGCGCGTCGCGGTTCATGCCGCTCGCCCGCCGCGCCAGCGCATGAAGCGTCGGCATGTCCTTTGCGCCGAGTGGCCGCACCCGCTCGTCGGGGATGAGTTCGGCGACCGGCACGGCAAAGGCCGCGCCCTGATGCTGATAGACCGGGCCGATGCTCTCAAACCCCAGCTTGCGATAGAGCGGCGCGCCTTCATCGGTGGCGTTGAGCAGGATCGTGCGATCACCCAGGTCCGCCATCACCTTTTCCATCAACCGGCGGCCCAGCCCCATGCCCTGCGCGGCGGGCGATACGATCACCATCCCCAGCGTCGCGGCATCCGTGCCGTACAGCCATGCCATGGCCGTGCCGATCACGTCGCCATCGCGCTCCGCCACATAGCCAAAACCAAGGCTGAGCAGCATGTCCCAATCCTCGATCCGGTGCGGCCATTTCTGTTCACTGGAAAGCGCGTGGGCAGCGGGCAGGTCATCCACGGTCATCGCCCGCAGGTCCACCATCGCCTCTATGCCTGTCGCCATGCGTCTTGCTCCTCGGCGGAAAAGGTCGTCCGCCTGCCCTGATTAGGAATCACTTGGGGGCAACCTTAATCGGCGCCCTCAAGCATTGGCTGCTGCCTTCGCCCTGATTTTGGAAGATTATCGCGCAGACTTTCCCGCGCAACTGCAACACATGCCGCGCGCGATCCATATTCTGTTATCAGCCTGCATGAAGGAGAGCCGCGCAGTGGATGTTTTCAACCCCGATCTGATCGCCTTGCCACAGGGCAGCAATTTTATCGGCGGGCGGCGCGTTATCGGGCGTGGGCAGGCGATCCCCGTGCGGCGGCCATCGGACGGGCGGGTCTATGCCGATCTCGACAGTGTGGACGACGCGCAATTGGGTGAAGCCGTCGAGGACGCCCAGCGCGCCTATAAGAGCAGCGGCTGGGCGCAGACCGATCCGCGTGGGCGGATGCGGGTGTTGCGCCGCTGGGCCGACCTCATTGAGGCGGACATGGAGACGCTTGCGCCGCTCGAAGCGCTCGGCTCCACCCGCATGATCCACGAAATCCGCGCCTGGGACGTCAGCTACACCGCTGAAACCGTCCGCTTCTTCGCTGAATGGGCGGACAAGATCGGCGGCGAAGTCGCGGCGACCACTCCGGACAAGCTGGGCCTCACCATCCACGAACCCTATGGCGTCGTCGCGGCGATTGCGCCCTGGAACCTGCCACTGGTGATGGCCGCCTGGAAAATCGCGCCTGCCATTGCGGCGGGCAACAGCATCGTGTTGAAGCCGTCGGAAATGACGCCGTTCAGCATCGTGCGTCTCGCCGAACTGGCGATCGAGGCCGGCCTGCCCGCGGGCATCTTCAACATCGTCCAGGGCGACGGGCGCAGCGTCGGCGATCCGCTGGTGCGGCGTCCTGAAGTCGCGAAAGTCACCTTCACCGGATCGACGGCTACGGGCGCAGCGATCATGACCGCCTGCGCCCAGACCGGGCCAAAGCCGGTGACGCTGGAACTGGGCGGCAAAAGCCCGCAGATCATTTTCGCCGACGCAGGGCTGGACAAGGCATCGGCCATCGTTGCCCGCGCGATCACGCTCAACGCCGGGCAAGTCTGCGTCGCGGGATCGCGCCTGCTGGTGCAGGAGGGCGTCGCCGATCAGGTGATCGACTGCATCATGACAGCCTTCGCCGCGCACAAGGCGGGACCGACCTGGGCCAGCGACAGCACGCTAGGCCCGATAATTTCCGAAGGCCAGCTCGACCGGATCGACGGCATCGTCCAGCGCGCCGTGGCCGATGGCGCACAGGTGCTGACCGGCGGCAGCCGCGCCACCGCGCCACAGGATGGCAGCTTTTTTCTGCCCACTTTGCTGCAAAATGCTGCGCAGCATAGCGAAGCGGTACAGGGCGAAATTTTCGGCCCCGTGCTGACCGTCCAGACCTTCACGGACGAAATGGAGGCCTATGCGCTGGCCAATGACAGCGCCTATGGGCTGGCGGCGGGCGTCCACACCAGCGACCTGACCCGCGCCCTGCGCGCCACCCGCACGCTGGAGGCCGGCACCGTCTGGGTCAACCGCTATGGCCGCAGCAATGATTTCATCCTGCCCACCGGCGGCTTCAAGCAATCGGGCATAGGCAAGGATCTGGGCCGTGAGGCCTATGTTGCCAATCTCAAGACCAAGGTGGCGCTGATCGAATTCTGATCAGCGCGCGGCCATCTGCGCCGTCGCACGCACGTCGATCACGCCCAGCCGCGCGATGCTGCGCGCCTGCCCCAGTTCGACGATTTGCTCGACATGGGCGTGGCGGCCCTGCGCCACTTTCAAACGGTAACGGCCATAACGGACCCGCTCGAAACTGAACATGCCGTCAAATTCGGTGCGGGCGCGATAGGCGGTCGCACCGTCCATCGTCTGCAATTCCATCATCTCCCCCGCCAGCGCCCGCCCGTCCATCGCCAGCATCCCCTCTACCGCAGCGGAGGGCGACACGCCCAATTCCACCACTTCGCGCAACCCCGCGCGTGGGGTGACGAGGATGCCGGGATTGCTTGTTATGTCGAACGGATCGGACAGCGACGCTTCGTCCAGCGCAATCTTGACCGGAGTAGCGGGGCTTAGCCCGTCCAGTTCCGTGCCCTCGGTCGCCTCGTCGCGCAGGCGCGCTGGCAGCGGCATGTCGTTCACCAGCACGCCGACCGGATCAGGGAAGGGCGGCTCGCCCGCATCACGCCGCCCGTTGCCGTCAAGATCGTGAAAGGCCCGCACCAGCAGCGCGCCGCCGCGCGCCTGTGACGCTGAACGCACGCGCCCGAACCGCCCATCGCCATCCGGCCCGACGCTGAATGTCAGTCCCAGCCCGACGGCAAAGGCGCGGCGGCTGTCGCCTGACAGGTTCAGCGTCAACGCCGCCCGGCCGAAATCGCGCGCATAGGCCGCGTCGATCGCGAGCCTATCGTCACCCGCGGCATAATTGGCGGAAATCTGCACCATGTCGGCGACGCCGAGCGCCCGGTTCGCGGTCAGTTGCACCCCCATCAGCGCCGGATCAGGCGCCAGTCGCCAATGCACTTCGCCGCGCAAGCGTATCTTGCCTGCCCGCCCACTCACCAGCAGCCCCGCCGTCGCACTGTCGCGCGCTATCCCGCCGGTCGCCCTGACCCGGCTCCACCCGCCGACCAGGCTGGCTGACACGCTGCGCGTCGCTACGGACAGGCGACCATTTGCCTCCATCCCCTGTCCGCTGCGCTGCCGGGTCGATCGCAGGTCGAAATGGACCGGCAGGATCAGCCCCGCGGCATGGACCGGCCGGTCGATCGCAACCCCGATGGAGGATCGTAGCGCCGGGTCGATCCGGTCGGACAGCAAGCCGCGATTGCGCACCGCCTCCACGGCAACGCTCGTCTTGAAGATATCGCCCACGACCGACGCGCGCATCGCCGCGCCGCCACCCTTGCACCCGGCCCAGGATAGCTCCCCCAGCATCCCCGCCAGTCCGCCGCGCAGGTTGAGATGCGCAAAATTCGCGCTGCCGCTTGAGGACGGCGCACGCATGACCGCCGCGCCGACCGACGCCCCCCGGCCCAGCCCATGGTCCACCGCCATGGTGCCGCGCCACCCCGATGCCGGGGTCGGGCGGCTTGCCCCGAAACGCAACAGATCATGATTGCCCTGCACCAATGTCGTGGACCACCATGTTTCGCCCGGTCCTGGCGATTGCGCTGCTATATTATAGACGCGCCGCTCACGCCGCACTTGCCCCTGCGGGCCATATCGCACCACTTCCAGCACATTGACGCCATGGCGCAACGCAACGTCGCGAAAGGCATAGCGCCCCGCCGCATCGCCAGGTGTCACGCGCAGCAATTCGCCGTTGCGATAGAGTTCCGCGTCCCACCCCAGCGGCAACAGCCCGGTCAACGCCACCTTGTCAAATTCGCCGATAGCATCCAGCGGCCGGTTGGTCAGCGCCACGCCACGCCCGCTGGCGGACCCGGCGACCAGCGGCACGGCAAAACTGTCGACATCCCCGATGGCCGCCTGCGTCGCGCCGACCGGACCCAGCAATTGCCCATCGGGATCGGCCCGGTACAGCCGCAACCGCAGGCTGTCGGGCATCCCGTGCGCGTCGGATGCCAGCCGCGCTTCGACCGACGCATAGGCCAGTTCGCCCGTCGCCAGCATTTCATAGCGCGTTGCCCGCGTCTGCGCGCCCTTCGCGTCGCGCTGCCACCCGGCTGACAGCGACGCATCCAGCGCGGGCATACGCCACAGTCGATAGGGAAAGGCGCGCCGTTCCAGCCCCGCGGTCTGCGGCTGCGCCCTGGTCGTCAGCCGTTCCGCCGCCGCCGTCCGGCGCAACGCCGCTTCGATGGGCAGGGGGGTGGGCGATGTGATCGTCAGGATCGCATTGGTCGTGTCGGCCTCGAAGCTGACGCCCAGCCAGCGGCCCAGCGCGGGCGTTGCTACACACCATCCCGACCGGCTGTCATAAATGTCGTTCGCGCCCAGCCGCATATATTCCGTGCCGAACCGCGCCTCGCCCTTGTCGCGATCGATGGCGATGCGCCGCGCCTCATCGAATGCCCAGCCTTCCGCCCGGCGCTTGTCCTCGCTCGGCACCACCGCGATCTTCAGCGCGTCGATGACATCGCCCAGATCCAGGCATATCGACTCCTCGACCGCAAAGGCGCGGATGCCGTTGCCAACCGACAGCGATCCGACCCGCGCGTCAAACAACAGCGCGTCGTCAGAGGACAGCGTGGCGGTCGCCGCCATCGCCGGACCCGCGCAGAGCAGCAGCAGGACCAGCAGGCATGACAGCAGGATACGCCACAGCCGGGGCTGCGCGTTCATCGGACTTCGCCCGGTTGTCTGGCGTCAGGGCCGCGCCACGGGCGCTTCGCTCACCGCCCCGCCCGACGCCGGGTCCGTTTCCACGAACCGCACCTTGAGCGGCCCTGTCGCCCGCGCCAGCGCCGTCCTGTCGATCGGCAGCATGATGTGCCGCTGCGCCACTTCGGGATAGGCGGCGACGCCCTTGATCGTCGCGATCGGCGTCTTGCCGTCGGCCTGCATCAGGTCCAGCGTGCCATAGACGGATCGGTCACCCGCGCGCATCAGGTCGACATCCAGTTGCGCCTGCCCCTCCTGCACGCTCAGCCGGGCGTTGCTCAGGCTCGCGCTGCCCTTGGGTTCACCCACGCGCACGATCACCGGAATGGTCACGCCGTAAATGGGCGTCAGGCTGATCGACATGCCGTCCGTGGCGGGTTGCGGCGCGGCTGCATCGGCGACGTCCGGCACGGCGCGGAACAGCAGGTGCGCGCGATATTCGCCGCCCGGCATGGTCGGCGGCACCCGCACGCCAATTCGCACCGTCTGCGACTGCTGCGGCGCCAGCGTGATCTTGCGCGGGGCATAGGTGATCAGGTCCAGCGCGGCGGCATCCCGTTGCGACGCGGTCGCTTCATCGACCGATTCAATCGTCCCTTGCGCCGTCATCTTTCGCAGCACCAGCGATATGCGGTAGGTCGTCGCCCTGTCGCCGGTATTGTTCACCACCACTTCGCCGCCGCTATTGGGCGCCATGATCAGTCGGGTGGGCGCGACCAGCAGGTCGCCTGCGGCCGCCCGCGCGATCGTCGGCGCAAGCGCAGGGATGGCGGCCATCGCCATCACCATCATAATGCGTTTCATATAATACCCCATGTCAGCGGCATCGTGTCCAGCGGGCCGCAAGGGTCAGGGATGACGAAAATTGGTTAGCAACTCGCTAACCATGTGGTGGCGACGATCAGAAATATTCGACCATCACCTCATAGCTGCCGATGTACGCCCCTTCGGGCTGCGCCGCCGACAGGGTGAGTGTACCGCCGACGCTAAACTGATTTTTGCGTTTGCCGGGGTTCAGCACCATCGTCGATTGCGACGCCTTGGGGATCGCCAGCATGGCGTCGCCGCGCGCGGTGGTCAGCTGCGCGGGGGTCAGCAGGATGCCGACCATATAATCTTTCGGCCCGGTGACATAGAATAGCCCGGTCCGTTCGCCGCCCAGACATTGCAGCCCGGCGGAGCAGCGCATGACGCCCGATGGCGTCAGCGTGATCGTGCCGCCCGACGATGTGGCCGCGACCATCCCGAAACTGATGTCGGTCGCGGCCTCGACAATCGGCGCAGATTTGCGCGTGTCGGCCAGCGCGAGCTGACCGGGCAGGGGGAACAGGCTTACGGCAATCGCCGCCATGGCGGGCATTGCACGCATCACCCTGTCCTCCCCTCCGGCATCGGCGCGGCAAGGGTACGGCGCTAATGCGCCGCCCCGGCCGACCATGATTTTACTGATAGGAAACCGAAACCGAATATTGGCCCGAATAGGAACCAGCAACCTGATTGGCGCCGACGTTCAGCGTGCCCGCCACCTTGAAGCTGCCCGCGCCAGTGCCCGACAGGGTCATCGCCGACGTCGTCGTGGCCAAAGCCACGGCCATGCTGTTGGAACCGCCATCTGTCAGGGTGATCGACGGATTGTCGATCGCGACGCTGACGGTTTCGTTCGCCGTGCCGGTGACCGCAAAAGCGCCCGCCGTCGTCGTGCCAAAGCAGGACAGGCCGCTACCGCACACGCGGCTATTATCTTCGGCAATGGCGACGGTGGCAGCAGCCGCGGACGGCACGATCTTGCCAAAGTCCAGGTCCGACGATTTGGTCACGGTGATAGCACTCAGGATCTTGACCGTCGCATCGCCGGTGGCGGATGCGGCATGGGCCGGTTCGATCGAAAGTGCGGCGCCAGCAAACAGCATGGCAGTCAGGCCCAGGGCCTGAACGGATTTCTTGGTCATATGATATACCCCTTGGATTGCGTCGGCATTCCAGCTCCGACAGGGATATGGATAGGCAATGTCCGTCTATCTAAGGCTAATGGGCATGGTAAAGCCGCCATTAACCATGTGAACGGGCAAGAATTTACCTATAAACTACTGATATTCAAAGCTAATATTATATTGCCCGGCATAGATGCCCGGCGGTGTTCCCGCTGCCACGATCATCTGCCCGCCCACGGCATAGGCTGTGCCAGCCGGACTGGCCATCACCACCGGCCCGGACGGCAACAAAGTCACCATCACATGCGCGGCATCCGGTCCCGTCATCGCGACCACCGGGTCGATCGACACCGCCAGAGGCAATTCAGCGCCGGTCAGCCGGAACAGCGCAGGCTTGCCCTCGCCCAAACACAGCGTAACGCCGTTACATTCGGTCCCGCCATCGGGCCGCACTGTTACCATGCCATCGCGCGCCGCAGGAAGAATACGCCCGAAATCGAGCGATTCTTCCTGGGTCGCCGATAACGACCGGATGATCGTCACCGCCGCGCCGCCAGAGGCGGCATTCGCTGTATGAACCATGGCAAGGCTGGAACAAGCCATGGCTCCGGCGAACAGGATGACCCGCATCAAGGGGTATGAAATGATGCTGCCATCCCGCATTGCGCCGTTGTGCCCGCGAATTGGTATAAATACGTAAGCATAAATGCTTACCGCAACGTTAAGCCTGTTGCAGCGCTGGCGAGGCGCCATTGTCCGGGTTCAGCGTCACAAAGCCAGACGCATAGGCCAGCCGCATCACATCGGTGAAATTGTCCGCGCCCAGCTTCAGCATCAGTTTGGCGCGATGGGCTTCGGCGGTGCGCACGCTGATCCCCATTTGCTCGGCCGCGTCCTTGTTGGTCATGCCGCTGACCAGCAGGCGCAACAGTTCGCTTTCCCGTTCGGAAAGGCCCGCGATGCGCTGCTGCGCGTCGGCGCTGGCGCTCTGGTCGTTCAGTACGGCCTTCAACTGGTCCAGCCCGGCCTTGACTGCGGCATAGAGCGCTTGGGGCTGGCACGGCTTTTCCAGATAATCGACCGCCCCCATCTTCATCGCCTGCACCGCCTGGCGAATCTCGCCCTTGCCCGACATCATGATGGTGGGAAACAGGCTGTGTTTGGCACCCATTTGCGCGATCGTCTCGAACCCGTCCAGGCCGGGCATATAGACGTCCATCAGCAACAGCCCGCCAGCGACCGGCATGGCGTCGAGGAACTGCGTGCCGGACGCGAACATCTCGACATCGATTCCCGGCACGATTTCCAGCATGTCGCGTAACGCAACGCACGTGAGTTCGTCGTCATCGACGACATAAACCTTATGTATCACGCCGACCCCAGCCTGTTAAACATTTGTTATATACTTGCGCTAGCGGAACTGCATGACGCCATCAAGCATTCTGGGGTGCAAAACCGGCACAGGATCGCCCCACAGGGGGACAGAATCCGTCCTGTCAGTAATGGTAGCGTTAAATCACCGGTCCATCCGCGCTGTGATCGTCGCGAATCGACTGGCGGCCTCGCGAATCTGTTGCGGCCATTGCCTGTCGGACCAACCATCCAGCGCTTCATAAAGCTCTCGCAGCGCGCTGGTCGTCGTCGCACTCTCGAACAGGCCCGCAGTCCCTGCCAGCTGGTGCATCGCGGTGCGCAGATCAGCCTTCGCCTCGCTGGTCAGGCCATCGGATGCGGCGGCGTTGGCGAACTGTGCAGCGATATTGTCCAGCCGTTCGCGATACATGTGCGCCAGCCGGGGCGCAGACGACGGGGATGGAGAGGATCCATCCGCCACCCGATGGTCGTTACCGGCACGCAGCCACGGCTCCAGCACCGCCTGCAATTCGCCTAGCCGCACGGGTTTCGCCACATGCCCCTGCATCCCGGCGTCCAGGCAGGCGGCGATGTCGTCGGCATAGGCATTGGCGCTGATCGCGATGATCGGCAGCTGATCGGCGCTGTGTCCCCGCCTTCGCAACTTGCGCGCCGCCGTCAACCCATCCATGTGCGGCATACGCAGGTCCATCAAAACCAGCGCATAGGGCAATCCGCGTGCATGGGCGTCGTCCACCTTGGTGATTGCTTCGACACCATTGGTCGCGATTGTGACATCATGGCCCAGCCGTTCCAGCATTTCCGACACCAGCAGCTGATTGATGTCATGATCTTCGACCAGCAGGATGCGGCGCGCGACCACGCCCTTGACCCGATCTGGCTGGGCAGGCGGTGCCGCCGCCACCGTCTCATCTTGCGCTGCCACCAGCGGTATCTGAAGCGCGACGATGGTGCCTTCACCCAAATCGCTGCGCAGCAGAATATGTCCGCCCATCAGCCGCGCCAGCTGGTCGCATATCGCCAGGCCAAGGCCCGATCCGCCATGGCGTTGCGCGGACCCGCCATGCGCCTGCACAAATTCCTGAAAGATCGCGGTCTGCCGGTCGCGGGCGATGCCGATACCGGTATCCTCCACCGCTATGCGCAGCATGGCACCAGGCAGCCTGACCGCCCGAATGGTGATATGCCCCTCATGGGTAAATTTGATCGCATTGGCCAACAGGTTGACGATGATCTGGCGCAGTCGCAACCGGTCGCACAATATCATCTGCGGCAATGCCGGATCGACGATGACGGACACGGGCAACGCCTTGCGCTCTGCCAGCGCATTTAGCGCGGCAACACTCGCCTGCAATTTTTTCCGCAGGTTCACCGGTTCGGGTTCCAGCGCCATCTGCCCCGCCTCGATCCGCGAAAAATCCAATATGTCGTTCAGCAACTCCATCATCGATTGGCTGGATTCTAGGATCAACTCCAGCTTGGTGCGCTGTGCATGACGTGGTTCATCCTGCAACAGCAATTCGGTAAAGCCGATCACACCGTTCATGGGCGTGCGGATTTCATGGCTCATATTCGCCAGGAACACTGCCTTGGCATTGGCTGCCTGTTCGGCGCGCACCAGCGCATTCTCATTTTCCTGTTCCAGCTCTTTGCGTCGGCTAATGTCGGTGCCAACCCCGATCAGGCCGATCAGCTGGCCCTGCGCATCCATTTCCGGGCCGCAGATCAGATCGACCCAGCAAATGCCGCCATCGCTGTGGCAAAAGCGTAACTCCACCCGCCACGTCAGCCCTTGCGAAACGGCGGATCGCCATTGCGCGCGTATCTTCTCGCGATCATCAGGATGGATCGCCCCCATCCACCCCACGCCCATCACCGCGCCGCGCGACAGGCCGGTGGTTTTCAGCCAGGCATCATTGGCAAAATTGCAGAAACCCAGATCATCGGTGCGGAAAATGCCCGCGGGCGACAGGCTGGCGAGCGCGGAAAAATGCCGTTCGCTTTCCTCCAGTGCGCCGACCGCGCGCTGGAGCCCCGCTTCGCGCTCCATCAACTCGCTGGTCTTGATCGCCACCTGCCGCAGCGCATAGGTCTCACGCCGGATGTAGGACAGCGCCAATATGCCGAATATCCAGCTGATCGCCAGTCCACACACCAGCACCAGCCACCCCTCGCTGGTCGATACGCTCCCCTCGAACTGGGGCGTGCTGGTCCAGCGCACCGTCCATCGCTGTTCCATCAGCAACAGGGTCCGGGTTACGCTATAATGGGGTTTGTGATCGTCCTTGGCCGCGCTGGCATAGATGGTGTCATCCATGTCCGCCACAGGACCATCGAAAATATGGATGTCGATCGAACGCCCCTGGCTTTGCGTCAATCCTTCCATCAGGCGGCTGGCGATGAATGGCGCATAGATCCACGCGATCAGCGCCCTGCGCCGCTGATCCACGGTGGCATGGGGCAGGTCGGCGCGATAGAGCGGTCGCAACAGCAGGAAGCCGGGGCGTTGCTGCTTGTCCTGCACCAATATGATGCGCCGGGTGATCGTTGCCTTGCCGGTGTCGCGCGCGTGCAGCGCAGCGGATCGCCGTCGGGCATCGGCCAATATGTCCAGCCCCATGGCCGCGCGGTTGGCCGCGACCGGCTCGATCTGGGCAATGACGCCGCGCAAGGCGGCCCCGCTGTCGGGATGGATGCGATAGCCGGGGAACGCCTGTTGCTGCTTTTGCAGGAAGTCCGGCAACTGCGCAGCGTCCAGAGGACGGATATAGCCCATGCCGTTCAGGCCGGGCAGGAATGTACCCATGTCCAGCGCGGTAACATAGGCGCGCCAGTCCTCCGGAGTAATGTCGTCTGACGCAGCAAACAGCGCTGCTGCGCCATCCAGGCTGCGGGCATAGGCTTCCAGCCGGTACTGCAACGCCCGCTCATTCTCCCGCGCCAGCACGGCGAAGCTGGCCTGGTTGCGGTCATGGACAAATTCGGATGTGACTTTCCACGCAGTCAATGTGCCGCCGATCATGACCATCATGACGGCGCTCATCGTGGCAGTATAATGCGCAATCGGCTCCCCGCGCCACAATATCCGCCATCCCTTCCAGGGACTGAGCATGATGACCGGGGTTACGATCAGCACGCCCAGCAGGTCGCCGGCCCACCAGGTCGTCCAGCTTTTGGCAATCGCCGCGGCCGGGATCGTGTGGTTCAGGTAGAGCGTGGCGACGCCAATGCTTGGCGCGACCAGACAGGCCAGAGGACAGATCAGCGCTGCCATCACC
This sequence comes from Sphingobium indicum BiD32, assembly GCF_000382885.1. Lineage (GTDB taxonomy): Bacteria > Pseudomonadota > Alphaproteobacteria > Sphingomonadales > Sphingomonadaceae > Sphingobium > Sphingobium japonicum_C. Next base: position 14,962 of record NZ_CAVK010000108.1, on the reverse strand, counting down.
GCAACATCGCTCGCCGATGTCAGCCGGATCGGCGTCCCGAACCGGACGCGCACGATGTTGCCGGCGATCAGCGCCTGCAATGTCGATCCGATCGCGATGCATAGTGCGTTGGACAGGATCAGCGGCAGGCCCGCCGTCTCCATCCGCATCATGCCGATGGCGGCATTGACGACGAACGAACCGACCGCAACGCCCGGCCACAGCGCACGCCCGAAAATCAGGATGGCGGCCACCGCAATGCCCGACGCTGGCCAGATCAAAGTCGCATAGCCGGGCGGGATCGCCATTTTCAGGCCCAGCCATCCGGTGACGCAATAGACCAGCGCCAGCCCAGCATTCAGCATCACGGCGCGCGGCGCAAATCGGCCCCCGCGCACCGTCCGGTCACCTCCGGTCAACGCCCGGCTGCCTTGTTGCTCCATCTTGCCCCCCGGCACAGGCAGGGCGGCGTGGTTCCGGCCCGTCTGGATTCCCGCTTATAGGGGGTCGCGCGCAATCGGCAATGTCAGGACGGCGTGGCGAACCGTTCGATGCGATAGGGCTGGATCGGAATGTCGGTCGCGCCCTTGGCGATGATTTCCGCCATCGTCTCGCCCACGCCCGGCCCGATCTGGAATCCAGACCCCGAAAAGCCGAACGCATAATATAGCCCGCTGGTCGTCGCGCTGGGTCCCATCACTGGCTGGCTGTCGGGCATATAGCCTTCGATACCGGACCACACCCGGATGATGTTCAGCTTCCCCAGCTGTGGGGCGAGGCGCCGGATATGCTTCAACTGGCTGAGCGTATTTTGCGGCTCGACATAGGCGCGATACTGGTCGGGGAAGGATGGTCCCCGCGTACTGCCCCCCAGCACGATATTGCCGCGCGCGACCTGCCGGAAATAGACGGTTTCCTCTTCCAGCGGGGTCATCACGCCAACGGCGGGCAGGATGCTGTAGGGGATCGGCTCGGTCACGCTCATGTTCGGGCCTTTGGGCACGATGGGAACCGGCTCGCCGAACTGCGACGACAAGGCATTGCCCCACGCCCCCGCCGTTATCAGCAGGATGGGCGCGCGAAACGTCCGCCCGTCCGCTGCGGTGACGATGAAATCCTCGCCGACCTTCTGCGCGTCGACGATCTTCGTATTTTCATGGATCACCGCGCCCAGCCGCGCCGCCGCCCGCGCAAAGGCAGGTGCCGCCAGCCGTGGATTGGCGTGACCATCTGTCGCCGAATAGGAACCGGCCAGCACGTCCGGCCCGAAGAAGGGGAATTGGTCGCGCAGCGCATTGCCGCTCAGCAATTCCAGCTCCAGCCCTTCCGCGCGCGCGTTGGCGGCATATTCCTCCATCGACCCCACCAGTTCGGGCCGCTCGCGATAGCAGACGCGGATATGACCGGACTGGAGATATTCGACATCCGCCCCCAGCAATTCGCGCGATTGCCGCCAGATGGCAATAGCGCGATTGGCCAGCGGCAACTGGTGGATGGGCCGCCCCTGCCGCCGCACATTGCCGAAATTGGTCCCGCTCGCCTGCCGGCCGATCAGGTCGGTTTCCAGCAGGGTGACAGACAGGCCATGGCCGCGCAGGAACAGGGCCGCCGATGATCCCATCAGCCCGCCGCCCACGATGATGACGTCGCTGGCCCCGCTCATTGATCGTCTCCAATCGCGATGGTCAGCGGCTTGACCGGAGCCTGGCCACGCAACCGCCCGACCTGTTCGACCGGAATGTCGGCTTCCGCTGCAATCAGCTCGGCCGCTGCCAGCCCGCAATAGCGCCCCTGGCACCGCCCCATGCCGACCCGGCTGAACGCCTTGGCCCGGTTCGCTTCCTGCGCGCCCGTCTCGCGCATCACAGCCCGCAAGTCGCCCGCCGTCACCCCCTCGCATCGGCACAACAGTGCGTCGTCCGGCAATTGCGATGCTTGTTCCGAAGGCCAGGGAAATGCCTTGGCCAGACCGCGCGCAAATTTCGCATAGGTGCCGACATCGCCGCGCAACGACGCCATCTCGCCCTTGTCCACCGGCAGGCCCAGATCGGCCAGTGCCGCCAGCGCGCCCAGTCGCCCGCTCGCCTCCGCCGACCGCGCGCCCAATATCTTCGCGCCATCGCCCGCCAGATAGGTGCCCGCCACGCTCGACCGCCCGTCACCGTCCCGCTCCGGCAGCCATTGTCGCGTCACAGGATCGAAAGTGAAGGCGCAGCGCGCCAGATCGGCCAGTTGGGTTTCCGGCCGCAAATGATGCCCCATCGCCACCGCGTCGCAGGCGATCTGCTGCTCGACTCCCGCCCCGGTGCGAAACCGGATGCCGCTCACGCCTTCGGCGGCATTACCATTTATTTCGAGAGGCTTGATGCCATTATACACTGCCACGCCCGCGCGCTTCAGCTTCATCGTCAGCGCCACGCCATTCCACAGCACGGACGGCACCGCCAGAAGATCGGGCAGCGCCTTGATCCGCGCGCTATAGGGCGCTGTATCCAGCACCGCGACAACCTGGGCGCCCGCTTCGACATATTGGCAGGCGACCAGATAAAGCAGCGGTCCCGATCCCATGAACACGACCTTGTGCCCGATCGACACGGCCTGGCTCTTCAACCCCACCTGCGCCCCGCCCAGACTGTAGCTGCCTGCAAACTGCCAGCCCTTGACCGGCATCAGTCGATCGGTCGCCCCGGTGCAGAGCAATAGCGCATCATAGGGTAGCGCGTCCTGATATGTCTGGCTCGCTGTCCAGACTTGCCCGCCCGCAATATTCCACACCAATGCTTCGGGCCGATAATCGATCTTGCCTTTCAGCCCGTCGAACGTCTCGTGCAGCGCCTGCGCCCGCCCGGCTTCGCTGCCGTAGAGCTTGGCATAGGGCCGGGTGAAATTGTCGGGCTGGCGGCGATAAATCTGCCCGCCATCGCGCCGCCCTTCGTCCAGGACGATCGGACGAATCCCCGCCTGCACGCAGGCTTCCGCCGCGCGCGTTCCCGCTGGCCCGGCCCCGACGATAATTATGCGTGGTTCGACCATGACGCCCCCGGCTGGCTGGTGACTATTTGCTGGCCCGATGCCGCCAGCGTCGAACAGGCGCGCAGCCGATCACCGCTTTCCGTCCACACCCAGCAGTCCTGACACGCCCCCATCAGGCAGAAACCGGCCCGCTTTTCCGGCCCGAACTCGGACTGGCGCAACATGCTGCCGCTGCTCAACAGGGCAACCATCAGCGTGTCGCCGTCCAGCGCCTCGACGGGCTTACCATCGACATGCACGGTAATGATGGGGCGGTCGGTTTCGCCCAGACGAACGAAGCGGCTCATGAGGGGATCAAACTTTCATCTCCATGATGACACAATATCTGGCTGCCCTTGGCCAGTGGGCGGCGGGGCGGGGGCGTGGTGTTACAGAGGCCATCCACCCGCGCGGCGCAGCGCGGCAGGAAACGGCAGAGGTCAGGATGATCGCCCGTCCCCCCGATCGGCGGCGGCGCGGCCCCGGCATGGCTTTCCTCCAGCCAGCCCGCGCGCATTTCCGGCACCGATCCGATCAGCAGGTCGGTATAGGGATGGAAGGGTGCAACCCCGAACGCGGCGCGCGGTCCCGTCTCCACCATCGTGCCCGAATAGAGGACGAGGATGTCGTCGCAAATCGCCCGCACCGTCGAAATATCATGGCTGATGAACATCGTCGCGATGCCCAGTTCCCGGCGCAATTCCGCCATCAGCTCCAATATCGCGGCACCCACCACCGTATCGAGCGCCGACGTCACCTCATCGCACAGGATCAGCTGCGGATCGGCCGCCAGCGCCCGCGCCAGATTGATCCGCTGCTTCTGCCCGCCCGACAAGCCGCCGATCGACCGGTCGATCAACGTGGCGGGCAGGCGGATGAGGTCCAGCAGTTCCAGCACCCGCATCCGCGCGGCATTGCCTTTCAGGTCATGGTAGAAGGCCAGCGGCCGCGCCAATATCCGCCCGACGCTATGCGCGGGATTAAGCGCCGTGTCGGCATTCTGGAACACCAGTTGCACCCGGCGGAACTGGTCCCGACTGCGCCCCTGCAATCCCGGCGGCAACACCTCGCCATCCAGCAGCACCTGACCGCTGGCTGGCGGTAGCAGCCCGGCGATAACCCGCGCGATGGTCGACTTGCCCGATCCGCTTTCGCCGATCACGCCCAAAGTCGCACCGCGCTCGATCGTCAGATTGATGTCGCGCAGCACCGGAATGCGCGGGCGACCATCCTTGCCGATCTTGCCATAGCCCGCCGTCAGCCCCCGTATTTCCAGCAGCGGCGCAGCCGACAGGGCGATTTTTTCGGGCGCGGGGCGGATCGCGGGATGCGCCGCCGCCATCAGCGTCCTGGTATAATCATCGGCCGGCGCGTGGAGGATCTGCGCTGCTGCTCCTGCCTCGCGGATGCGCCCCTGGCTCAACACGACGATCTGGTCGGCCATCTGCGCGACCACGGCCAGGTCGTGCGAGACATAGATGGCGGTCGCCCCCCGCTCCAGCACCACCGCCTTGAACGCGCGCAACACCTCGATCTGGGTGGTCACGTCCAGCGCCGTGGTCGGCTCGTCCAATATCACCAGTTCAGGATCGGTGATCAGCGCCATCGCCGCCATCAGCCGCTGCAACTGCCCACCGGACAATTGATGCGGGTAGCGCGCGCCGATCTGATCGGGAAAGGGCAGGGCGAGCGCGCGGAACAGCTCGACCGCCTTGGCCTCCGCCTGTGCGCGGGGCATCAGGTCGTGGATCAGCGCGGGTTCGATCACCTGATCCATGATCGTGCGCGACGGGTTGAACGCCGAGGCTGCCGATTGTGCGATATAGGCGATGCGATTGCCGCGCAGTTGCGCCAGCGCGCTGCGGTCCAGCTTGGTCAGTTCCGCATCGCCCACACGGATCGACCCGCCGGAAATCGTCGCGCCGGGCCGGGCATGGCCCAGCAATGTCAGCGCGATCGTCGTCTTGCCCGACCCGCTCTCGCCGATCAGCGCCAGTACTTCGCCGCGCCGCAACGAAAAATCAATGTCGCTGACGATCGGGAACATCTCCCCCGCCGCATTGCGCGCGGTGACGGTCAAGCTTTTTACCTCGACGTGAGGAGCCTCGCTCATCGGCCTTTCCCCTTGCCCGAAAAGCCGATCGCATCGATCAACAGGTTCACCCCCACGGTCAGCGTCGCAATCGCAACGGCCGGCGCTAAAATCGCCAGTGCCCCTTCGCCCAGCCCCGAAATATTCTCGCGCACCAGCGACCCCAGATCGGCGTCGGGCGGCTGCACGCCCAGGCCCAGGAAGGACAGACCGGACAGCAACAGCACGATGAACACGAAGCGCAGCCCGAAATCGGCAAGCAGCGGGTGGATCATATTGGGCAATATTTCGGCGATGGCGATGTGGAAGCGTCCTTCGCCCCGCGCGCGCGCCACCTGCACATAATCCATCTGCGCCAGATTAACCGCCAGCGCCCGTGCGATCCGGTAATTGCCCGGCACATAGGTGAAGGCCGCGATCAGCAGCAACAGCCCCAGCGACGACCCGAACGCCGCGACCAGCACCAGCGAGAAAATCTTGGACGGGATCGAAATCAGCATGTCCATGAAGCGCGACAGCGGCTCATCAACCTTGGTGCCGCCCACCGCCGCCGTCAGCGCCAGTGCAGTGCCGGTGCTACTGGCCAGCAAAGCCGCCGCCGCCGCCAGCCCGACGGTATAGCGCGCGCCCGACAGCAACCGGCTCAGCACATCGCGGCCCAGATAATCGCTGCCCAGCCAGTGTTTCGCCGACTGTCCGTCGAACACCTCATAGGCGACGAACGCGCCGACCGGATAGGGGGCGAGCATCGGCCCGAACAAGGCGACAGCCAACCAGAAAATGACGAGCGCCAGGCCGACCTTGCCCGACAGCGGAAGGGCTTTGGCTCGTTTGAAAGCAGAAGCGATCATTGGGCACGCAACCTGGGGTTGGCCAGGATCGCGGTGACATCCGCGATCAGCATCAGGATCAGATAGGCGGCGCAGAAGATCATCGCGCACGCCTGCAACAGCGGCATGTCGCGGCTGGTGACGGCGTTGACCATCAGGCTCGCCAGCCCCGGATAGTTGAAGATGGTCTCCACGATCACCGCCCCGCCCAGCAGGTAGGATAGGCTCAGGGCCATCGCGTTGACGATCGGCGCGATCGCATTGGGCATGATGTGCCGCATCACAATCCGCACCGGCGCGACGCCTTTCAGCACCGCCATTTCGACATAGGGCCGGTCCATCTGGTCGATCACCGCCGCCCGCGTCATCCGCGCCATTTGCGCGATGACGATGATGCTCAGCGTCAGGATCGGCATCGCAACCCCGCGCAGATATTCGCCCCACGTCATGTCATCCGCCACCAGGGCGATGGAGGGCAGCCAGCGCAGCTTTACCGAGAAAATCAGCACCGCAACCGTCGCCACCAGAAATTCCGGCACCGCGACCATCGACAGGGTGACGATGTTGAGCGCCCGGTCGATCCGTCCGCCCCGGTTCATCGCCGACCCAATGCCGATGGCCAGCGCGACCGGCACCGCGACCAATGCGCTCAGCGCGGCCAGCAGCAGGCTGTTGGGCAGCCGTTCGGCAATCACCTCCGCCACTGGCATGTTGGCGACCATTGACTGGCCCGGATCGCCGCTCACCATGCCCGTCAGCCAGCTGGCGTAACGGATATGGGCGGGGCGATCGAGGCCCATTTCATGGCGCAGTGCCGCGACCTGTTCGGCCGTGGCGCTCTGCCCCAGCGCTTCCTGCGCCGCGTCGCCGGGCAGCAGTTGCGCGATCACGAAAATCGTCAGCGATACCAGCAGCAGCGTCAGCAGGGACGATGCGAACCGTTTGCCGATCAATGTCAGCGCGGCGCTCATGCCGCTTGCGGAGGATGCGGCCGCCATCAGCCTTCCCACCACACATGTTCGGCAAATTGATAGCCCATCAACCCGCCCAGAGACACAGGATATAGCCCCTTCAACCGCCGGTCATAACCGTCGATCAGGCTGATAAAGACAGGGATGCCGACACCGCAATGCTGGCGGACCAGCCCCTGCATTTCGCCATAAAGCTGCTTGCGTCGCGCCTGATCGGCCTCGCCCCGCGCCTCCAGCAACAGCCGGTCGAACCGCGGATTGTTCCACCCGCTCTCGTTCCAGGCTGCGTCCGATTTGTAGAACAGGCTGAACAGCAGGTCGGCGGTCGGGCGCGGGTTGGTGTTGCCGAAGCCCAGCGGATGCTTCATCCAGTGGGTCGACCAGTAACCATCGCCCGGCACCCGGTTGACCGCCAGCTTCAATCCCACGCGCGACCCATATTCCTGCAATGTCGACGCCATGTCGACCGATCCGTCCGCCGCTGGCGACGCATAGACCGGCAGCCGCACGCCCGACAGGCCCGCCCGCTGCAAATGCCAGCGCGCCTTGTCCAGATCGAGTGTGGTCTGCGGCAGATCGGCGCGATAATAGGGGTGGAAGGGCGGGATCGGATGATCGTTGGCGATGGTCGCATAGCCGCGATAGAGCGCCCGCTTGATCAATGGCCGGTCGAGCAGATATTTCATCGCCGCGACAAAATGCGGGTTGCCGGTCGGCAATTGCCGCTGCTGCATTATCAGGTTGGTGTACAGGCCCGACTGGGTTTCCAGCAGGCCATGGCCGCGCGACGCCATGACCCGCTTGGTCGAACGTGGATTGACCGCAATCACCAGATGCACGTCGCCCGACAACAGCGCATTGACCCGGCTGACCTCATCGGGAATGCCGATCAGCTCAATCTCTTCCAGATAGGGCTTGCCCGGTTTCCAGAAATTGGGATTGCGCCGTCCCAGCGTCCGCACGCCCGGCCGGAACTGCGCACACATATAGGGACCAGTCCCGTTGGCAGTGCGAAAATCGCGTGTTCCCGCGCGCAGGATCAGGAAATGGGATTGCGCCAAAATGGTCGGCAAATCCGCATTGGGTCCGGTCAGGCGGATCGTCAGCGCATGCCGCCCCGTCGCCTTCACCAGCGCGAACTGCTCGGCAATCTGCGCCATCTTCGACCCGGTGGCCGCATCCTTGTGCCGCAGCAGCGACCAGACGACATCGGCGGCGGTCAGCTCCGCGCCATTGTGGAATGTCACGCCCTTGCGCAACCGCACATGCCAGTTGATCTGGTCCGCGCTTTCCATCCGCTCGGCCAGCGCGGGGCGGGGGACAAGGTTGCGATCGAGCTGGGTCAGGCCGCTGTAGAACATATAATGGCGCACATAGTCGGTCGACAGCGCGCCCTTGGCCGGGTCCAGCGTGTCGGCGGTCGAGCTGGACAGGCTGGCGACGCGGATGCGCCCGCCCACGCGCGGCCTGGATGCCGCCAGCGCGCCATTGGGCAGCAGCAGCCCGGTGCCAAGGGCAAGCCCCGCACCGATCAAGTCACGGCGGGAAAAGGGCGAAAGCATGTCGCTCAATGGATTACATCCTGCCATTTATACCATAGCCCCACCACGGCAGGAACCATGGCTTGCCAAAATGCCCCGGCACGCTCGGCCAGTCGAGATTGGCCCAGGGATTGGCCTCCGGCTCGCCGCTCATCACGCGCGCCATCTGCTGTCCCATATGCGTCGCCATCTGCACGCCATGGCCGCTATAGCCCATCGAATAATAGAGGCCGTCGGTCTCGCCCGCGCGCGGCAGCCGGTCGGCGGTCAGGTCGACCATCCCGCCCCAGACATGAACGACGCCCACGTCTTTCAACGCCGGGAAAATCTCGCCCAGCACGTCCTCAAGGATGCGTCCGCTCTTCATGTCGGACCGGGGATCGCTGATCGCAAAGCGCGCGCGTCCGCCAAAGATCAGGCGGTTGTCGGGGGTCAGCCGGAAATAATTGCCGATATTCTTGCTGGTCACATAATTGCGCCGTCCCGGCAGCAGCCGTTCGATCAGCGCGTCGTCCAGCCGCTCGGTCGCGATCACGAAACTGCCGACCGACACGATCCGCCGCCGGAAAAAGCCGAATGGCGCAGCGGCAGGCGCCCCGCCGGTCGCGACCAGCACCTGCTTCGCGGCGACGGACCCGCGCGATGACGTGACCCGCCACCCGCTGGCCAGCCGATCCAGCCCTATGACCTCGGCGCCCTCAAAAATCCGCGCACCGGCCCGCGTCGCCGCTTCCGCCAGCCCGACGCCGAAGCGGGCGGGATGGATTTGCGCACTCGTCGTCTGGATCAGCGCGCCATGAAAGGCGTCGGACCCCACTTCGTCGCGGATGCGCTCCGGCGGCACCAGCCGGACATTTTCGTCCACTTCCGCCGCCAGCAGGTCATGCGCCCGCGCCAACTTGTCATAATGTTGGGGCTTGGCTGCCAGCTTCACCCGGCCGCAGCGGGTGAAATTGCAATCAATGCCTTCCTCGCGCGCCAGCCGCTCGACCGTATCGACCGCGTCGCAATGCGCCCGATACCAGGCCTTCGCCACATCCTTACCGAACTTGGCCGACAGCGCGCCATAATCATGCGCGGTGCCATTATTGCACTGGCCGCCATTGCGCCCCGACGCCTCACCCACGACCTGCCCGGCCTCCAGCAGCACGACGCTCGCGCCGCGCCGCGCCAGCGCCAGCGCCGCCGACAGGCCGGTAAAGCCGCCGCCGATAATGGCGACATCGGCCGACCCGTCGACCCCGCCCTCCGCCCCGCCGGCAAAGGCCGGGGCGCTGGCGAGCCAGTAGGAGAGGGGGGCGGCGGCGCTCATCCGACGATCAGAGACCCACGACTGCCGGCAGGCAACCGATATGCGGGATTTCCACGTCGCGATAGAAGGGGTTGGACGGCTCATGCCCGCGACCCACGAAAACGCGGCAGCCAAAATGCAGGTCGGTCGCCGTATTCTGGTCGTAACGGAAGCTGGACGATACGTGCATCATATCCTCCGGGTTCGCGCCCAACTGGTCGAACATATATTCAAACGCCTGCATCCGCGGCTTGTAGGCCTGCGCCATTTGCGCGGTAAAGACTGCGTGGAAGGGCGCGCCGAGCATCCCCACATTATGGTGGATCTGGTCGTTCATCGCGTTGGAAAGGATGACGAGCGGGATCTTGTCGCCAATCTGGCTGAGGCCACCGGCTACATCGTCATGCGGACCCCAGGTCGGCACGGCGGCATAGACCGCATCGGCGTCTGCCTCATTATAAGCGACGCCCCATTTCTGGCACGTCCGGCGCAGCGAGTTGCGGATGATCTCCTGATAGGGTTCCCAGGCGCCCATCACCTGGTCGAAACGATAAGCACCCCAGTCCTTGCAAAAGGCGGGCAGTTTGTCCGCGTCGATGCGATCGGCCATGAAGGCGGTCGCCATCTCGGTCATGCGGAAACGGGTGAGCGTGCCATAGCAGTCGAAACTGATATATTTGGGCCGGAAATTGGGCATCGGCGGATCGTCCTTTGCGGGTTCTTAAAGCTGGGCCTCGCGGCCATGTGACTGGCACATTACGACATGGGCGCGCCGGAACATGAAGCCCATTTCTTTAATGGCGGGCGCATATATGGGGCTTTTATCGCTGCCCATTCAGCATAGATTGCCGCGCGCTCAATAGCCACGGTCGCGCGCGACTTCGCCCTCCATCGGCGCGCCCGATTGGTGGCGGCGGATATTGGCGATCAGCGCGCGCGCGGCACTGTCGGCGCGGGTCATGCTGGCGACATGGGGGGTCATGATGATGCGCGGATGCGCCCAGAAAGCATGACCTTGCGGCAGCGGTTCCGGGTCGAACACGTCCAGCACCGCGCCCGACAGATGCCGCTCGTCCAGCAAGGACAGCAGATCCTGCTCCACCAGATGCCCGCCCCGCCCGACATTGATCAGGCCCGCGCCGCGCGGCAGCTGCGCCAGCGTCTCCCGGCACAAAATGCCGCGCGTCTCGTCCGTCAGCGGCAGCAGGCAAATCACTATGTCGCAGCCCGACAGGAAGGCAGGCAAAGCCGCCGCGCCCGCAAAACAATTGACGCCCTCGACGCTATGGGCCGACCGGCTCCATCCCGACAGCGGAAAACCGAATGGCCGGAGCGCCCCCAGCACCGCCTGCCCCAGATTGCCCAGCCCCATCACGCCGACGCGGCGCTGGCTGGCGGGCGTCAGCTTGATCGGCGCCCAGCGCCCTTCGCGCTGCGCTATGCCATGGTCGATCAGGTTGCGATGCAGCGCCAGTACCGCCATCGTCGCATATTCGACCATGCCCTGCGCAATCCCCGGCTCGATCATCCGCACCACGCGGACATGGGGCGGCAGGCGCGACATATCGAACTGGTCGATCCCCGCGCCGATCGAAAACAATATCTCCAGCGCGGGCAATGTCGCGATCAGCTCCACCGATGGATTCCACGCGGCGAGGTAGCGGATGGCGGCGGGATCATGCGCGTCCGCCGGATCGGCAAAGCCGATATCCGCCGCCTCGGCCTCAAAAATATCGCGCCAGATGCGCCCGCGTTCGGGATCGGATGTATAAAGCAGGGTCATGCCATGGACTTTCGGATGGGCGCGGGACGGCGGCCGGCCTTGGCCTGCCACCAGATGAGAGGACCGGAAACGCACAGCGCGGCCAATGCCAGCGCGACGATCAGCAGCACGGCCCGACCGGCTGCGCCAAAAGCGTCGCCCGCATGGAGCGGCAACACGCTCATCCACAAAGCGGGGTTGAACTGCGCGCGGGTCGCGCTGACGATATGCGGCTGCGCCAGCGTCACGATGACGCGATGGATCGCGCGCGCATTGCGTTCGGGCGCATGAAAATTGACGATCAGCCGGTCGCCATCGATCCGCAGGTCGCGCAGCGCGGCTTCGGGAAAGGCTGTCTGCGCCAAAGCAACGCTGCGGTCGATCGTTGCGGCCGAAGCGGTGGAGGGCGCACTGGCTGCGCCGCTGCCCAGCCATTCGGGCACCACCAGCAACAGGCCCGTCGTCGCCACGAACAGCAGGATGGCGCTCAGCACGACGCCCGCCGTGCGATGGCATTGGCGCAGCACCAGCCGGGGCGACAATGTCCAGCGTACCGTCAGCGCCTTGCCCATCTTGCCGCGCTTGGGCCACCAATAGGCCAGGCCGCTTGCCACCATCGCCAGCAAGGCGATGCCGTTCAGGATCACCACCGCCATGCCAACCTTGCCCGCCATCAACCGAAAGTGGATTTGCAGCGCCGCCTCGACCGGAAAGGCCAGGACGCTACCGGATCGCAAAATCGCACCACCTGCCGGATCGACCGACGCATAGCGCACCGCGCCGTCATGATCGCCCAATTGTGCGAACCAGCTTGCCCCATCAGCATCGGGCGCAAACAGGCGCGTCACCCGATAGCCAGCCATCGCCCGGTTCGCCTGCGTCACCGCCATGCCAACCGAAACCTCCGGTCCCGTCCCGCCGCTGGTCATCGCCACCGGATCGATCAGCCGCGCCAGCGGTCCGCGATAGACCAGCATCGCCCCGCTCAGCGCCTGCACCAGCAGGAACGCCGCCATGGCCAGGCCGATCATCCGGTGCAGGCGCAACATCAGCGCGCGGTTCATGGGGCATCCCTCAAAAACGAAAAGGGCCGCCAACGACAGGAGGAGGGATGTCGTTGGCGGCCCGAAAGAGAGGCGCGAACGCCTCCCCGGCACCTGTTTAGAAGTTGAACGTACCGCGCACCGTGAAGGAACGGGGCATACCCGGCTGCACCCACAAGGCTGCATAGGAGCTGGCATAATATTTCTTGTCGAACAGATTATCGACATTGGCTGACAGCTTGAACTGGTCGTTGATCGTGACCGATCCCATCAGCTTGGCGATGGTGTAGCTGGGCAGGAAGAATTTGGTCGCCGTCTCGCCCAGACGCTTGCCCACATGGTTCACGCCACCACCCAGCATCGCTTCATGATTGCCGATGGAGAAATTATTGAACAGCAGGATATTGCCCTGATGCTTGGGAATGTTGACCAGCGGATCGCCCTTCAGGATCGGCGCACCGAAATTGGGGTCGAACACGTTGCTGGCCCAGCCCGCATCGGTATAGGCATAGGTCAGAAACAGCTCGAACCCGGCAGGCAGCTTGGCATTCACGTCGAATTCCACGCCCTTGCTGTCAGCCCCGCCCACCGGCTTGGAAAAGCCTGCATTGACCGGATCGGTCGACAGCACGTTGGTCTTTTCCATCTTGTAGAGCGACAACGTGCTGGTGATTTTGCCGTCGGTGGTCACGAACTTCGCGCCCACTTCATAGCTTTTGCTGATTTCCGGCGCGAAGGGCTGGCCGTCGAAACCCACGCCGCTGTTGGGGCGGAAGCCCTTGCCATAGCTGGCATAGAGCGAAACGGTGCTGGTCGGCTCGAATACCAGACCGGCCATCGGGCTGAACTTGGTATAGCTCTTGTTCGGGTTGGTGCCGTTCAGGCGCAGGTCGATATTCTGGCTGAAATGATCGTAACGGCCGCCGAAACGCACCTTGAACTGTTCAGTAATCTCGATCTGATCCTGCGCATAAATGCCCCAGGCCTTCTGCACTTCATTTGCGTCCTGAATGACGACATTGGGGACGGGCGCGGCGATGTTGTAATTGGGATTGAAAATGTCGATCGAATAGGACTGGTCGGCCGCGACCGGGCGATAGCGGGTCTGGAACGTGTCGATCTCGAACTTGTCCCAATCCGCGCCGACGCGGATATTGTGGACGATCGACCCGGTTTCTGCCTTGCCGCTGATTTCGCCACGGAAAACCATATGGGTGGTGCTGTAATCGCGATAACGACGCTGGCGGGTGAGGGTGCGTCCGTCATTGTCGATCCGCTGGCGGCCCAGCACCAGCTCAGGATCGCTCGAATAACCCTCGAACGTGGTGTCCTTGTAGCCCGCGCCCAGCATCACGACCCAGTCGTCGCTCAGGTCATGCTGCAACTGCGCCTGATGGCCCAGCACTTCGACCTCGATCGGCCCGTCGCCGGGGTTGCCCAGAAAACGGGTGTTGGGAATGACGCCCAGCGTATAGCCGCTGATGGTGCCATTGGCCGCAACGGTTGGTATAGCGAGAACGCCGCGATCGAACGGTACTTCCTGGTTCACATATTCCAGTTCGTAAGTGAAGATCGTCTTGTCCGACAGCTTCGCCAGGAAGGACGGATTCAGCACATATTTGCGCGTCTCCACCGTGTCGCGGAAGCTTTCGGCATTTTCGACCGCACCGGTCAGGCGGATGGCGACCGTGTCGGAGACGGGCAGATTATAGTCGCCCTCGACGCGATAGGTGTTCCATTTGCCGCCCGCGACCGAAAAGCTGCCGCCTTCCTTGAAGGTCGGCTTCTTGCTGACGATGTTGACCGTGCCACCCGGCTCGCCGCGCCCGAACAGCGCGCTGTTGGGACCCTTGAGTACTTCGATCCGCTCGACGTTCGATGCATCGCGCGGGCCACCATAACCACGGCCACCGTTAAAGCCGTTGACCAGGAAGCCGCTCGGAAAATTCTCGTCCCCGGCAAAGCCGCGGATCGCGAAACTGTCCCACAGGCCACCGAAATTATTCTGCTTGGAAATGCCGCTGGCCAGTTCCAGCGCGGTGTCGAGCCGGGTGATGTTCAGGTCGTTGAGCAGCTTGCCTTCCAGAAACTGGACCGCCTGCGGGATTTCCTTGACCGGCGTGTCGCCAAAATATTGGCGCTTCAGGCCGGTGACGATGATGTCGCTGGATTCGGCGGCGGGAGCCTGCGCGATCACGGCAGACGGCAGCGCGATGGCGGCGGTGCTGGCGATCAGTGCCAGACGGAGTGTGGATGATGTGCGCATGATGAAATCCCCTTAAAAAATCGCTGTTCCGAACGTCCTGCGAAGCGGGGACCGGCGGGTCCTTTTTATGTCCGACGCGGACTATTGGTCCTGTCATCGGGTGCCGGGCCACTGGGTGTTTGTGCCACCTCTTCTTAAGATCGAGGCTAGGACGAGTACTAGGGCGTGGTGACGA
>NZ_CAVK010000109.1 GCF_000382885.1 Sphingobium indicum BiD32 | reverse complement strand
GAGGGTGACACCCCTCCACCGGCTCCGCCGGTCCCCCTCCCCTTGCAGAGGAGGATTGTTCGACACGGCCCCTCAAGCCGCAACCAACCCCAGCAACATATCCCGCGTCGCCAGCAATTCGGCCAGATCCGGCTGATCCCCGCCGCGTTCTACCGACGCCATCGCCCGGTCGAGCCGCGACCGGCCCGCCGCCGTGATCTCCGGCAGCCGGTCGGCGATCCCGACCATATCGTCCATCCGCCCCCAGCAATTGAGCGCCAGGTCGCACCCCGCCGCAACCACGCCCGCCGCCAGATCGGGGATGCTGCCCTGCAATGCCTTCATGTCCAGATCATCGGACATCAACAGTCCGTCAAAGCCGATCGCCGTGCGGATAATCTGCTCGATCACGGTCCGCGACAGGCTGGCCGGGCGCTCCGCGTCCCAGGCGGTGTAAACGACATGCGCCGTCATCCCCATCGGCGCGTCGCGCAATCGCTCGAACGGTTGCAGGTCACTCGCCAACGCTTGCGCCTCTGCGCGCACCACCGGCAGTTCCAGATGGCTATCGACCAGCGCGCGGCCATGGCCCGGCATATGCTTGACGATGCCGACCACGCCGCCATCGGCCAGCCCTTCCAGCGTCGAGCGCCCCAGCGCCGCCACCCGCATCGGCTCCGCCCCCAATGTGCGGTCGCCCATAATGTCGCTCGCGCCGTCCTGCCGCACGTCCAGCAGCGGCAGCGCATCCACAGTGATCCCGACCTCCGCCAGCGTCAGCGCAATCGCGCGTGCATTGGCGCGCGCTGCCGCGATCGCGCTGGCCGGCGCAATATCATAGAGCCTGTCGAACGCCGCGCCCGCCGGAAAAACGGGCCATACCGGCGCCTGCATCCGTGCCACCCGGCCACCCTCCTGATCGATCATGATCAGCAGGTCGCTACGGCCATGCAGCGCGCGCAAATCATCGGTCAGCGCGCGCAATTGCGCCCGATCGACGATATTCCGCCGGAACAGGATGTAACCTGCCGGCTGCGAATCGGCGAAAAAAGCGCGCTCGTCAGGGGTCAGGGTTGCGCCGGACAGGCCGAAGATGACGGGTTTCATGACCGTAATGGTAACCGGCAGGACGCCCGATGTCGAAGGCTCAGTTCACCACCATGCAGCTTTCACCCGCTACCTTGAGCTTGCCGCAGATCAGGCTCGCCTGCCCGCCCGCGCTCGCCCGCAGGCGGTAGACGGTGCTGCCGCCCACTTCCGCCGGTTCGACAATCATCGCCATCGGCGCGAGATAGGCGAAACGCTTGGACAGTCTGGTCCAGGCATCCTTGGCACCCGCCGCGCTGCCATAGGCACCCAGCTGGATCATTGCACCGCCAGCAGCCGCTTTGAGCGCGACGGCTGCTCGATCACCGGTTTCGTCCGTGACGCGCGCGCTCACGCTCTGCGCAGGCTTGGCCGCGACGACAGGCTTGGTTCCGGTAGGCGCGGGCGCGGTCTTGGTGATCGGCGCTTCTGGCACGCGGCTGGCATCAATCCGCCCGTCGCGCAGCACGCCCTCGCTTGCAGCGAAACTCGCATCGCCTTCGCCATCAAATTTCTTGGCGTCGGCCTCATTGGCGGCGATCTTGTAATTGTCCGCGGGTGCCGCGATCAACTGCCCCTCGCCCGCAGCGCCTGGACCATTGCGATTCTGGATCCACCATATGCCCGCCACGACGACACCGATCAGCGCGAGTCCCAGCAGGATCAGGCAGAGCAAGCGCAACGGCGAGATGCTATTTTCATCCTCATCATCGACTGCAGGCTCCAGCCAGGGCAGCCGGTCCTCATCGTCAAAATCCAGCCGGCCCCGTGCATAGTCGCCCATCGTCCGATACTCCGCCCGCCTCTAGTTCAGCTCAGTCAATGCCGCCACGCCCATCAGCGCAAGGCCATTTCGTATAATCTGCCCTATTCCACGGCTCAGGAAAAGCCGCGACGACGTAAGCGCCGGATCATCGGCCAGAATGACGCGCGCGCGTGGATCGTCATTGCCCATATTCCACCAGCCATGGAAAGCCGAAGCCAAGTCATTGAGATAGAAGGCTACCCTGTGCGGTTCGCGGGTCAGCGCCGCCCCTTCGACCACGCGCGGGAACTGCGCCGCAAGCTTCACCAGCGCCAGCTCCGCCGTCCCAAGAAGGGACAGGTCAGGCGCTGGCAGTACGATCCCAGCCTCCTCGGCCCGCCGCCCCAGCGAGGAAATGCGCGCATGGGCGTACTGGACATAAAAGACAGGATTGTCCTTGGACGCTTCCACCACCTTGGCAAAATCGAAATCCATCTGCGCGTCAGCCTTGCGCGTCAGCATGGTGAAGCGGACGACATCCTTGCCCACTTCCTGCACGACGTCCGCCAGCGTGACAAAATTGCCCGCTCGCTTGGACATTTTCACCGGCTCGCCATCGCGCAGCAGCCGCACCATCTGGATAAGCTTGACGTCGAACCGCGCCTTGCCCTCCGTCAGCGCCGCGACCGCCGCCTGGATGCGCTTGACCGTGCCTGCATGGTCCGCACCCCAAATGTCGATCAACTGGTCCGCGCTCTGGGCTTTCTGATAATGATAGGCCATGTCGGCACCGAAATAGGTCCAGCTGCCGTTGGATTTCTTGATCGGCCGGTCCTGATCGTCGCCAAATTTGGTCGAGCGGAACAGCGGCAGGACGACAGGCTCCCAATCGTCGGGCAATTCGCCCTTGGGCGCTTCCAGCACGCCGTCATAAACCAGATCATGCGCGCGCAGCCAGGCCTCGGCCTCGTCGGGCTTGCCCGCCGCCTGCAATTCGGCTTCGGACGAGAAGATGTCGTGATGGATGCCCAGCAGCGCCAGATCCCCGCGGATCATGTCCATCATCTTCGCGACAGCAAAAGTACGGAAGGTAACAAGCCAGTCGGCCTCCGGCGCGCCGACAAACTGGTCGCCATATTCGGCAGCCAGCGCCTGCCCCACCGGCACCAGATAGTCGCCGGGATACAGGCCTTCCGGCACCGCGCCGACATCCTCGCCCAGCGCTTGCGCGTAGCGCAGATGCGCCGAGCGGGCGAGGACGTCGACCTGCCCGCCCGCATCGTTGATATAATATTCGCGGATCACCTTGTGCCCGGCATATTCCAGCAGGGTTGCCAGCGCATCGCCCACCACGGCCCCCCGGCAATGGCCCATATGCATGGGACCAGTCGGGTTTGCAGACACATATTCGACATTGACGGTCACGCCAGCGCCAACCTGGGACCGGCCATAATCGTCGCCCTCTGCGTCCAGCGCAGCCAGCTCCGCTCGCCACGTCGCATCGGTCAGGGTCAGGTTGATAAAGCCCGGCCCGGCGATCGACGCGCTCGCGACTTCATCAAGTTGCTGCAATTTAACAATAATTGCCTCGGCCAACGTGCGCGGGTTGGTGCCGGCAGGCTTGGCCAGTACCATCGCGGCATTGGTCGCCAGATCGCCATGGCTAGAGTCGCGCGGCGGCTCGACCGTCACCGGCTTGCGATTGAGGCCAGCAGGCAGGACGCCATCAGCCTCCAATATGTCCAGCACAGTGTCGAGATGGGCGGTGAAACGGGTATAGAGGGACACGAGACGAAACTTTCTACAAGTCCCGTTCGCCCTGAGCCTGTCGAAGGGCTGCTCTTTTCTTCAAGAAGTGCAAGGCTTCGACAAGCTCAGCCCGAACGGATGATGGGGCTAGCCGTTAACGCGTGGCGTTATATTTGAGCTGGTCCTGGGTCAGGTTGAAACCCACGAGCAGCTCGAAGCTGGTTCGCTGCAACGCCGCCTTGACGTCGGGCTGGGCGAAGGGGTCGATCGCAGCATCCGCATCGCCCGCCTTGCGCTTCTGGGTAATCTTGGCCTGAATGTCAGCGGGCAGCGATGCCGATGCCTTGTCGACATAGGAACCGGCCTTGGCCTGCGCACTGGCGCGATACTCGCCTGCGGCAAAGTTGAGCGTGACCTGACCGACACGCTTGGCGACCACGACGTTGCCGCCCCGCACCACGGCGGAGAAATAGGGCAAGGTCACCTGCCGCGCCACGCTGGCATCGTTGCGCCGGGCGTTCACGGTGAAACTGCCTTCAGTATAATATTGCGCGCCATCGGTGCAGGTCGATCGCAAATTGGTGATCTCCGCCACCACGTCGATCGCCGCTGCGTCACGGCTCTGCGCTGGATTGAACAGGGTTATGTCGCCGGTATAGGCCGGAACCGCCGCAGTCGGGCAGGCAGACCGCACCGCAATAATGCCGCCGGTCGCGTCGATTTCACCCCGGCGCGAACAACCGGCCAGGGCGAGCGCCAACATGCCGGTCGTGATGACACGGGCCAGAACGGCACGAGACGGGGCAGTATGAGACAGGCAGATGTTCCTTGGCACAGGCAGAAATTCCTTGGCATGGCCCGTCGGCCAGAAGCTTTGCGCTTCCTTATCCATCCCCCGCCCCTGGCGCAACCGCAAGGAAGCGGCTTTCCTCCCGGCCCACATTCGCCTAAGCGCAAAGCCATGACCGATAGCGCCGCCGCCCGCCCGCCCATGACCCTGCTGATCGCCGCCCCGCGCGGTTTCTGTGCCGGGGTCGACCGCGCGATCATCATCGTCGAACGGGCAATCGAAACCTATGGCGCGCCCGTCTATGTCCGCCATGAAATCGTCCATAACAAATATGTCGTGGACAGTCTGAAGGCCAAGGGCGCGATCTTTGTCGAGGAACTGGATCAGGTGCCGGACGGCGTGCCAGTCGTCTTTTCCGCCCATGGCGTGCCCAAGGCGGTGCCAGCCAAGGCGGAGGAACGCGGCCTTTCCTACCTTGACGCCACTTGCCCTTTGGTCAGCAAGGTCCACCGTCAGGCCGAACGGCAGGTCAAGGATGGCCGCCACATCTTGTTCATTGGGCATAAGGGGCATCCCGAAGTCATCGGCACTTTCGGCCAGGTGCCCGACGGCACGATGACACTGATCGAGACGGTGGAGGATGCACTTGCCTTTACCCCCGCCGATCCCGCCAATCTTGCGTTCCTGACCCAGACCACCCTGTCGGTCGATGACACCGCCGCGATTGTCGCCACCCTGCAAGAGCGCTTTCCCTCGATCGTCGCACCGAAGGGGGAAGATATCTGCTACGCCACATCCAATCGCCAGACGGCGGTCAAGGCGATCGCCGCGCGCTGCGACGCGCTCTATGTCATCGGCGCACCCAACAGTTCCAATTCGCTGCGGCTGGTGGAGGTCGCCGAACGCGAAGGCACTCCCGCCCGCCTGATCCAGCGCGCGGATGAGATCGACTTTGCCTGGCTTGAAGGCGTCACCACGCTGGGCCTCACTGCTGGCGCGTCCGCGCCGGAAGTGCTGGTACGCGAAGTGGTCGACGCCATCGCCACCCGCTTCACCGTGACCGAGGAACAAGTCGAAACCGCGCGCGAGACCATCGCCTTCAAGCTGCCACGCGGGCTGGAGGCAGCCTGAACCATGGCCGTCTATACCCATGTTCCCGCCGAAGAGATTGACGCCTTCCTCGCCCGCTATGACGCAGGCCGCCTCGTGTCGGCCAAGGGCATTGCCGAAGGGGTAGAGAATAGCAATTATCTGCTCGAAACCACCGGCCATGATGGCTCTGGCCACCGCTATATCCTGACCCTCTATGAAAAGCGGGTGGATGAGGCGGACCTGCCCTTTTTCATGGACCTGCTCGATCATCTGGGCGCGCGCGGCTGCCTCGTCCCGCGCTTCATCGCCGACCGGGACGGCCAGCGGCTTCAGACATTGGCGGGCCGTCCCGCCTGTCTGATCGAATTTCTGACCGGCATTTCGCTGACCGAACCGACCCCGGAGCAAGCGCGCGCAACCGGCGCGGCGCTGGGCGAACTGCACCGCGCGGCAGAAGGCTTCCCGCTCGAACGGCGCAACACGCTGGATCTTGCAGGCTGGCATGATCTGGCGGACAAATGCGGCGAGGATTTCGATCAGATTGCGCCGGGCTTGGCCGCCCGCGTGCGCGACGAACTTGCCTTTCTCGACGCCCACTGGCCCGCCGACCTGCCCCGCAGCGTCATCCATGCCGACCTTTTCCCCGACAATGTGCTGATGTTGGGCGATAGGGTCACCGGCCTCATCGACTTTTATTTCAGCTGCACCGACATTCGCGTCTATGATCTGGCCATCACCCACAGCGCCTGGGTGTTCAGCCATGACGGCGCGACCTTCTTCGCCGATCGCGCGGCAGCGCTGGGCGCAGGCTATGACGCTGCCCATGGCCTGACCGATGCGGAGCGCGCCGCCTTCTCCATCTTGTGCCGGGGCGCGGCGCTGCGCTTCCTGCTGACCCGCGCCTATGACTGGATCAACACGCCACCCGACGCGCTGGTGACCCGCAAAGACCCGCTCGCCTATCTGCGCCGCCTCGATTTCTACGCCAGCGCCAATCCGGCGGACCTGCTGGGCGCGTAACTCCAACATCCCTCGTTTCGAGCGAAGTCGAGAAATCGACTCGCAGTGCAAGGCCGATAATGACCGATACCCCTACAGTCGACATCTTCACCGACGGCGCGTGCAAGGGCAATCCAGGTCCGGGCGGCTGGGGCGCGGTGCTGCGCTTTGGCGACGCGGAAAAGGAATTGTCGGGCGGCGAACCGCAGACCACCAACAACCGCATGGAGATGATGGCCGCAGTCGAGGCGCTCAATGCGCTCAAAAAACCCTGCCGCGTCACACTCCACACCGACAGCAAATATGTCATGGACGGCATCACCAAATGGGTGTTCGGCTGGCAGAAGAAGGGCTGGCGTACCGCTGATAACAAGCCGGTCAAGAATGTCGAAATCTGGCAGGCGCTGCTGAAAGCCGCCGCTCCCCATCAGGTGACCTGGAAATGGGTCAAGGGCCATGCCGGCCACCCCGAAAATGAACGCGCCGACAAGCTGGCCAGTGCCGCCGCAGACAGTTTTCGCCGCTAGAGACACATGCGAAGCAACGGCCTATCTTGCCACCCGCGCCGCCAGACCCCAAAGAGAGGCTTCGGGGGACGATAATGACAGAAAATACAGCAAAACGTAACGTAATTTCCAAGCCCAGAGCGCGCTTCATCCGCGAAACGGCCGACGTGCGACGCCAGGCGCTGATCGAGGCGACGGCGCGCTGCCTCGCCGAAAAGGGCGTCGCTGGCACCTCCGTCCGCGCCATCTGCGCCCGCGCGGGCGTGTCGTCGGGCCTGCTCACCCATTATTTCGAGGGCGTCGATGCGCTCATCCTCGCCACCTATGAGGATGTCGGCGCGCGAGTCTCCGCCGCACTGGAACAGGCGGTCGAGGAAGCGGGCGACGATCCGCGCGACCAGTTGCGCGCATGCCTCCAGGCCAATTTCCGGGCGCCGATACTGGACCCTGACCTGCTCGCGACCTGGACCGCCTTCTGGAGTCTGGTGCGGACCGATCCCCACATCGCCGCCATCCATGCCGAAGTTTATGGCGGCACCCGCGCCCAGCTTGAAACGCTGCTGCGCACCATCGTGCCGGAAATGCCGCAGGATCGCGCCCGCCTCGCCGCGATCAGCCTGACCGCGCTGGTCGATGGCCTGTGGCTGGAAATCTGCCTCGATCCCACGACCTTCTCCGCCGAAGAAGCCCAGGCGATGGTCGAACGCGCAATGATGCTGGCGCTCGGCCAATGGCGCGGCGAGTGGGTCGATCAATCCGATAAGCCGTGATCGTTTTTCTCACTCTCCAAGTCCGATAAAACCAATTTCCCTTGGCCCGTCCCCTTCCCTACATGGGGTCGGTAACAGCAACCCCTCAGAAGGATCTGACAAGCCCATGGCTCTCATCAACACCACCATCAAGCCGTTCGCCGCGACCGCCTATAAGGAAGGCAAGTTCGTCGACGTCACCGACGCGGACGTGAAGGGCAAGTGGGCGATCTTCTTCTTCTACCCCGCCGACTTCACCTTCGTCTGCCCGACGGAGCTGGAAGATCTGGCCAGCATCTACCCGACGCTCCAGTCGCTCAACGTCGAAGTCTATTCGGTATCGACCGACACCCATTTCAGCCACAAGGCATGGCACGACACCTCGCCCGCGATCGGCAAGATCAACTATTATATGCTGGGCGACCAGTCGGGCACGATCACCAACAATTTCGACGTGATGCGCCCCGGCGTTGGCCTGGCCGACCGTGCGACCTTCCTGGTCGATCCCGAAGGCGTGATCCAGTTCATGGAAATCACCTCCGAAGGCGTCGGCCGCAACGCGACCGAATTGCTGCGCAAGGTGAAGGCCGCTCAATATGTCGCCGCTCACCCCGGTGAAGTCTGCCCGGCCAAGTGGGAAGAAGGCGAAGAAACCCTCGCCCCCTCGCTCGACCTGGTCGGCAAGATCTAAACTACGGTTCCCCTAGCGGGTCGCAAAGTGGCTCGGAGTGGACCCTCTCCTCCGCTCCGGGCCATTTTTGTATCTAACGAAGGATTATTCCATGCTCGACGCCACCCTGACGCAGCAGCTCAAGGCCTATCTGGTCAACATCCGTGAGCCTATCGAACTCGTCGCCTCTCTGGGTGACGATGCCAAGTCGCGCGAACTCAATGACCTGCTCAACGAAATCGCAGCCCTCTCCGACAAGGTCAGCGTGACCACCGGCGCGGACAAGCGCGTCCCCAGCTTCATGATCCGGCGCACAGGTACCGACATCGGCGTCCGTTTCGCGGGCCTGCCGATGGGCCATGAATTCACGTCGCTGGTCCTCGCTTTGCTCCAGGTCGGCGGCCACCCGTCCAAGGCCGCGCAGGACCTGATCGAACAGGTCAAGGGGCTGGACGGCGACTTCGCCTTTGAAACCTATTTCTCCCTCTCCTGCCAGAATTGCCCGGACGTGGTGCAGGCGCTCAACCTCATGAGTGTCCTCAACCCCCGCATCAGCCACGTCGCCATCGACGGTGCGCTGTTCAAGGAGGAAGTGGACGCCCGCAAGGTAATGGCCGTCCCCACCATCTTCCTGAACGGCGAACCCTTTGGCTCCGGCCGCATGGAACTGGAGCAGATCGTCGCGAAGATCGACAGCGGCGCCGCCACCCGCGCGGCTGAAAAGATCAAGGCCCAGGAGCCGTTCGAGGTGCTGATCGTCGGCGGCGGGCCTGCGGGCGCTGCGGCGGCCATCTATGCCGCGCGCAAGGGCATCCGCACCGGCGTCGCCGCCGAACGCTTCGGCGGGCAGGTGCTGGACACGATGGCGATCGAGAATTTCATCTCGGTCAACCATACCGAAGGGCCGAAACTCGCCGCCGCGCTCGAAGCCCATGTGAAGGATTATGATGTCGAGATCATGAACCTGCAAAGGGCGACGAAGCTGATCCCGGCGCGGACCGAAGGCGGCTATCATGAAGTCGTGCTGGACAATGGCGCGTCGCTCAAAGGCCGAACCCTCATCCTCTCCACCGGCGCGCGCTGGCGGCAGATGGGCGTGCCGGGCGAAGACGAATATCGCAACAAGGGCGTGGCCTATTGCCCCCATTGCGACGGCCCCCTGTTCAAGGGCAAGCGCGTCGCGGTGATCGGCGGCGGCAATAGCGGCGTCGAAGCCGCGATCGACCTGGCCGGCATCGTCGCCCATGTGACGCTGATCGAATTTGACAGCCAGCTCCGCGCCGACGCGGTGCTGCAACGCAAACTCGCCAGCCTGCCCAACGTCAAGATCATCACCTCCGCGCTCACCAGCAAGGTCGACGGCAATGGCGAACGCGTCACCGGCCTGTCCTACAAGGACCGCAACAGCGGCACCGAGCATGACATCGCACTGGAAGGCATCTTCGTCCAGATCGGCCTGGTCCCCAACACCGAATGGCTCAAGGACGCGGTCGCCCTCTCCCCCCGCGGCGAAATCGAAATCGACGCCCGCGGCGAAACCAGCGTCCCCGGCGTATTCGCAGCAGGCGATTGCACGACGGTCCCCTACAAGCAGATCGTCATTGCCATGGGCGCGGGGTCAACGGCCGGATTGTCGGCGTTCGACTATCTGATCCGTTTGCCCGCGAGTGAGGAAGCGGCGCAGGCGGCGTGATGCACTAAACTCGACAGCGAGTTGGACAGAGTGAGAAGCGGTCGATCCGGGGACGGGTCGGCCGTTTTTTGTGGGTTGGGAGTTGCGCTAACGCGATCGTAAATGACAACCCAAACGAGCAGACAATATCACGCCTAGCCTAAATTTCTGTATTCGAACCCCTTATCCAATCGAGGCCATACCAGCGCGAATAGCCGTCGCGAACGGGCGGTAGGTCAGCAACCTGAACCGGTAACCTATGAGCTATACGCCATCCGCGTTGTTCCAGACGAAGCTGCATCGAAATTTCATCGCCAACTGGAAAATCTATGAAAGGATACGACCGCCCCTCTTTCAATTCCGAGACTCTTTCGAATTTCTTGATTGGCGTCGTGCTAGCCCTACCTGTGTTGAGTTTACTTTTTTCTAGCCGCTTAACGGCTCCATCCACATTTTTCTCTCCCTGCTCGAAAAGAAATGGCATGGCATCAACGAGGCGTGGTGCTTCAAATATGCGATTCTCAGCAAGAAAATTCATGGCCAGATCACGTGCCGGTCCGTAGGACCAAGTAGTTGATCGAGCTATTTCCCGAAACCAAAATTCCTCGCAAATATCGGGAATCCATTCCCACGGATTGGTCGGTTCAGCGACGCCCTTATTGATACGCCAAAGCGGTTTGTAATCGCGCGAAAATGCAACAATAGAACCGTCACTGACGCGCCAATATCCATAGGGTAACCAAAGGATGCTAGGTGTAAAATCCTCAGGTGTGACCTTTGGTGTGATTACCTCTGTCGAGGCACAGCCGCCAAAACCTGAATTATATAGGATACGGGAATAACCATCTACATCAGGCTTTAGATATCCCAACTCGCCCCCGCGCAATGCCGGCACCCGGACGAGTGCTCCGACTGCCCCCCGCTCCGACGGCCCAAAAAAAAGTTCACGGCAAATTATCGCCCTAAGGCTAAGATTTCTTTCAAGTGTTAGGCTGAATAGCCGAGATTTCGTTAGAGCATACTGAACATCACCTTGCTCACATTTCAGAGCATCTGCGACATGTAAAATGAAATATTTTACTGTATTCACATCATCATGCGGCGACACGGATAATTTCAAACCGATCGAATTTTTGAGTTCGTGCCAGTCCCGGTAGCCTGCGGCTCTCGCTATTGCCTGTTGCGCTTCGGACAAGCTAACCTGATCCGCATGTCGAGCGAGAAGTTTTGCGGCCGCGAGGGGACGCTTTGTGTCATCGAATACTATACGCATAAGAACCAGCTTCCATAGCGGTGCCTATCGAGACGTGTCCACTAAGCCCACGCGCACCTAGAAGAGGTCCGAGTAGTTGAAACATCCTGCCCGTGGGCTACGCCATTGTGGACGGCTCGGCTGGATTGGCTGCCCTCCATACAGCCACACATGAGACGAATTTGCAACATAATTGTGATAAAAATATCGTATTCGTGGGCAGTCGCCATCACCCTTCAAATGGGGAACGACCGTTATGTGTATGACCAAGAAATAATACCGCATCCGCACCGGGGTCCATCAACGGCGGCCACATGTTACCGATCAAGACCGTCGATGTGATTAGCCAACATCCACCCCGCACCGCACCAACCGGTCGGCCACAGCAACATCACCGCAATTTCTCAGACGAATTGAAGCGCCTTCCCCTCAAGCCGCTTCCTGCAACCGACGCACAACCGGCTGCCCATGCTCACGCGCGCGCCACAGGTCGTAATTCGCCTGCATGGCCAACCACGCCCGCGCGGTGCTGGTGCCTGCCTGTTCCAGCCGCAGGGCCAGATCGGGGCTGATCGCCGCCTTGCCGTTCAGCACGCGCGAAAGGGCGACCCGCGACATGGCGAGACGGCTGGCCGCTTCGGTGACGGACAGGCCGAGCGCCATGATAACTTCATCACGCAGCAATTCGCCGGGATGGGGAGGGTTGTGCATCATCGTCATGGCCTCAATGATAATCCTGATAATCGACAAGTTCGGCATCGGTGCCGACAAAGCGGAAGGTCACGCGCCAATTGCCATTGACCCACACCGACCAATGCCCCTTCAGATCGCCCTTCAGCGCGTGCAGTTTGAAGGACGGCAAATTCATATCCGCTGGCCCCGCAGCCACATCGAGCAGGCCCAGGATATTGCGGATTTTCTTCACATGGGATGCCTGAATGCCGCGCGTCGTGCCGCTGGTATAAAAGGCCTCAAGCCCCCTGTGCCGGAATCCGATGATCATGACGATTTGTATCGCGTATCGTTACACGATGCAAGTAGGGATCGCTTGGCTATGGTGCCTGCTGCCCCTGTCCTACACCCCCACCCCATGCCATACTCCCCCCGGCTCTTTCTCCCCGTCCGGTCGATCGCCTCCCCGCGCCCATGCGCGTCGCGGCGCACTTCGCAAAAATTTTCCTATTGCGAAGTCCATTTGAGAAGTCTGTTCCCGCGCAAATGCGTGGCCTGCGATGGTGTGAACTTTGCTGATTTGGCAGGACTGTTAAGCGCCGCCCAGTCGCTCAGCGCCGACCCCAGACCCCGAAAATATCCGGGTCGATCTCCAGCAGCGGCACCCGCGTTCCCGCGCCCGCCCGCATGTCGCTGCTGCCCAAGCCCCCCCCCATGCCGAACGTCACCACGCTGCTCCCCTTGTCGCCCAGCACCAGCGGGTCGAGCAGGATCGCGGCGCTCAGCCGGTCGGTGGTCACTTCGGTCAGCGTGCCGATCTGCGTCAGCGCGAACAGCTGCCGGGCAAAGGCATAGGGCAGGCGGATGCAGCCATGGCTGGCGGGGTAGCCGGGATTATGTCCGGCGTGGAGCGCTATGCCGTCCCAGGTCAGCCGCTGCATGAAGGGCATGGGCGCATTGCTGTAGAGGTTGGAACGGTGCCACTGGCGCTTTTGCAGGATGGGGAAATGGCCAGTGGGGGTGCGGTGCCCCTTCGTCCCCGTCGACACGCTGGCCGCGCCGATCAGCCGGTCGCCGCGATAGACATGCACACGCTGCCGCGCGATGCTGACGATCAGATAGAGCGGCCCCCCGACCCCTGTCCCATCGCCGGCCCCGTCATCGGCCCAGCGAAACGCCCCCGGCGCCAATGGTCCATCCGCCAACTCCGCCCGCGCGGACGGCACGCCCATAGCCAGGCAGCACAGCAGGACGAACAGCCGGGGGAAAAGCATAAGCCTTTCTTAACCATAAGCCGGCGGCGCGCCAGAGGGCGGCGCACGCTTTACCGCATTGGTCCCGACTTGGGACAGGGGGATGCTCCCCTCCCTCCGTTCGTTTCGAGCGAAGTCGAGAAACCTGTGCGCTACTTTTCTCGACTTCGCTCGAAACGAACGGAACCTGGGGGACTCGGCCCTAAATCAGCAGCATCTGCGCCACCGGGGCAAAGCTGCGCCGGTGCAGCGGGGTCGGTCCATGGGTGCGCAGCGCGGCGAGATGCTGCGCGCTGCCATAGCCCTTGTTGCTCTCCCAGCCATAATGGGGGTGGGTGGCCGCCGCCTCCAGCATCATCCGGTCCCGCGCTTCCTTGGCGAGGATGGAGGCCGCAGCGATGGACAGGCACAGCGCGTCCCCGCCCACAACCGCGGTGGCGGGCCAGCGCCAGTCCGGCACCCGGTTGCCATCGACCAGCACATGCTGGCAATCCTGCCCCAGCGCCTCGACCGCCCGCGTAATCGCCAGCATCGTCGCCCACAGGATGTTGATCCGGTCGATCTCCTCGACACTGGCCACCCCCAGCCCCCAGCAGATTGCCCGCGCCTTGATCTCCCCCTCCAGCGCCGCGCGACGCCTGGCCGAGAGTTTCTTGCTGTCGTTCAGCCCGTCGGGACAATCCTCCGCGCGCAAAATCACCGCCGCCGCGACCACCGGCCCCGCGAGCGGTCCCCTGCCCGCTTCATCCACCCCGGCGACAAGGCCGGGATGATGGCGCAGTTCATGGGCAAAATCAGGCATGAAAACCAAGCGGCGCGCCCATCGGCCCATGCCCGCCGCCCAGCCCCGGTGCGATCGTCAGCGCGGCGCGCACATAAGCCCGCGCCCGCGCAATCGCGGCGGTCAGCATCATCCCCTGCCCCAGCCCGGTCGCAATCCCACTGGCCAGCGTGCAACCGGTGCCATGGGTGTGCGGCGTGTCGATGCGCGGGTCGGTCCAGTCGGTGACCAGACCCTGCGGCCCGACCAGCCGGTCGACCAGCAGCGCGCCAACGCCATGCCCGCCCTTGGCCAGGACATGCGTGCCAAAACGCGCGGCAATCCCTTCGCCGCCCAGCGCCCCAAGTTCGGGGATATTGGGCGTCACCAGCGTGGCGATGGTCATCAATTGCTCGAACGCCGCAATCGTCGCCGCATCGGCCAGTACCGATCCGCTGGTCGCGACCATCACCGGATCGAATATGATCGGCACATTCCCCAACCCGCTTAGCAGTTCCGCCACAGCCATCGCCGTGTCCGCCGATCCGATCATGCCGATCTTCACCGCGTCGACGCCGATATCGCTGATGCAGCTTCGCATCTGCGCCAGCACCATGTCGGTCGGCACCGGATGCACGCCCTGCACCCCCAGCGTATTCTGCGCGGTGATCGCGGTGATCGCGGTCATGGCGTGGCCGCCCAGCATCGTCACGGCCTTGATATCCGCCTGTATGCCCGCGCCGCCGCCGCTGTCGGACCCGGCAATGATCAGGATGCGCGCAATGCTCATCCCTTAAAATGCCGCACGGTCGATGCCGGATTGCCCGCCAGCGCCTTGCCCGTCCGGCTGGGCCGGTCCATCAGTTCGCCGCCGCAATTGGGGCAGCGATCGTCCAGCGCCTCGGCACAGGGCGCGCAATAGGTACATTCAAACGAACAGATGAACGCGCCGGGTTCATCGGCGGGCAAATCGGTGCCGCAGCGTTCGCAGTCGGGGCGCATTTCAAGCATGGGGAAACCTCATCACGCTGCGGCCTTCTCGACCGCCATGCAGATGCGCTCCACCACGTCGCGCACCTGTTCCTCCCGGTCGCCCTCCGCCATCACCCGGATCACCGGTTCGGTGCCGGACGGGCGGATGACCAGACGGCCAACCCCGGTCAGCTCCGCCTCCGCCTGCGCGATGACGCGCTTGACGTCGTCATGCTCCAGCGGCTTGCCACCGGAAAAGCGGACATTCTTCAAAAGCTGCGGCACCGGATCGAACTGGTGCAGCGTCTCGCTGGCGGGCTTGCCGGATCGGACAAGCGCGGCCAGCACCTGCAACGCCGCCACCGTGCCGTCGCCGGTGGTCGCATAGTCGGACAGGATCATGTGGCCCGACTGTTCCCCGCCGACATTGAAGCCGCCGCTGCGCATCCGCTCCAGCACATAACGGTCGCCCACGCTGGTGCGCTCCAGGCCAATGCCCTGCCCGGTCAGGAAGCGCTCCAGCCCCAGGTTCGACATCACCGTCGCCACCAGCCCACCGCCGCGCAACGTACCCGCGCGCGCGAAATTGGCGGCGATCAGCGCCATGATCTGGTCGCCATCGACGATCTGGCCCTTTTCATCGACCACGATCAGCCGGTCCGCATCGCCATCCAGCGCGATGCCGATATCCGCGCCCGACGACACGACCGTTTCCTGGCACAGCAGGGGTGCGGTCGATCCGCAGCCGTCATTGATGTTGGTGCCGTTGGGATTGACGCCGACTGCCACGACGGTCGCGCCCAGCTCCCACAGGGCGGACGGCGCGACCTGATAGGCCGCCCCATTGGCGCAATCGACCACGATTTTCAGGCCATCGAGCCGCAGATCGGCCGGGAAGCTGGACTTGACCGCATGGATATAGCGGCCGCGCGCATCCTCGACCCGGCGGGCGCGGCCGATATCCTTGGACGCAGCCAGCGGCACCTGCTGGTCGATCAGCGCCTCGATCTTCAGTTCATCCTCGTCCGACAGCTTGTAGCCATCCGGGCCGAACAGCTTGATGCCATTGTCGAAATAGGGATTGTGGCTGGCGGAGATCATGACGCCCAGATCGGCGCGCATCGAATGGGCCAGCATGGCCACGGCCGGCGTCGGGATCGGCCCGAACTGCACCACGTCCATGCCAACAGCGGTAAAGCCCGCGACCAGCGCATTTTCGACCATATAGCCCGACAGGCGCGTATCCTTGCCAATCACCACGCGATGGCGGTGGTCGCCGCGCTGGAAATGGGTGCCCGCCGCCATGCCGACCTGCATCGCCAGTTGCGCCGTCATCGGCCATGCGTTGGTGCGCCCGCGTATGCCGTCAGTGCCGAAATATCGTCTGGTCACAAATCCCTCGCTCCTGCCCGCCGCAGAGTATCGCCTTACCCGCCCATAGCAATCTTTGATCGACTTTCCAGCAGGCGCGCGCCATCCCGGCGCGATGGACCGTTTCAATGGCTTTATCGATGCGCTTTCGAGCGCGGTGTTCTTCAAGGTGCCGGTGGCGGGCGCGCAGATCGAACTGATCGTGCTGTATCTGGCGCTGCCGATGCTGTTTTTCACCCTGTGGCTGGGCTTTCCCAATATCACCCAGGTTGGCCGCGCAATCCGCATATTGCGCACCCAGCCGGAGAAGGGCGAGGCACGGGGCGATGTCAGCCAGTGGGCGGCGCTCAGCACCGCGCTGTCCGGTACGATCGGGCTGGGCAATATTGCGGGCGTCGCGGTGGCGCTGACCATGGGCGGGCCGGGCGCGATATTGTGGATGTTCATCATCGGCTGGTTCGCGATGACGGTGAAGATGGCGGAGGTCACGCTGGGCCTCAAATATCGCATCTTCGACGCGGCAGGCCATGTCCATGGCGGGCCGATGTATGTGTTGAAAGCCATAGGCGCAGCGCGCGGCTGGCCGAAAATCGGCATGATGCTGGGTGGCGCCTATGCCTTTTTCGCGCTGTTCGGCGCTATCCCGATGGTACAGGTCAATCAGAGCTTCGCGCAGGTGAAGGTGGTGACCGGCCTCACCAATGGCTGGGCCTATGGCGTGTTTCTGGCCGGTGCGGTCGCACTGGTGACGCTGGGCGGCGCGGCCTGGCTGGGGGAAGTCGCCAAACGACTGACGCCCTTGAAGGTCGCGGTCTATCTGGCGGGGGTGCTGGCGATCCTGATCCTGCACCTGGACGCCATTCCGGGCGCATTGGCGCTGATATGGGATGGCGCATGGAGCGGGCAGGCGGCGACCGGCGGCGCGGTGGGCGCGTTCGTCGCGGGGATGCGCCGCGCCGTGTTTGCCAGCGAAGCGGGCGTCGGATCGGCGGTGATGGCGCACAGCCTGGCGCGGGCGCGGCATCCCGTCTCCGAAGGGCTGGTCGCACTGCTCGAACCCTTGCTCGGCACGATGATCGTTTGCGCGCTTGGCGGACTGGCGCTGGTCGTGGCGGGAACATGGAATGGGGGGCTGGAGGGCATCGCAATCACGTCC
Source organism: Sphingobium indicum BiD32 (assembly GCF_000382885.1). Lineage (GTDB taxonomy): Bacteria > Pseudomonadota > Alphaproteobacteria > Sphingomonadales > Sphingomonadaceae > Sphingobium > Sphingobium japonicum_C. The sequence goes on along the minus strand of NZ_CAVK010000109.1, from coordinate 5,091 downwards.
GCCGCCTTTGCGCAGGTGTCGCCATGGTTTCCCTGGCTGCTCGCGGTCGTGGTGTTTCTGTTCGCCTATTCGACGCTGGTGGCGTGGGGCTTTTATGGCTTGCAGGCCTGGGGCTATCTGTTCGGCCATGGCCCGCGAGCGCAATGGACGTACAAAATTCTCTACATCGTCGCGCTGCCGCCCGCCGCCGCGATCGACCTTGGCCGCGTCGTCGGCATCGTGGACAGCAGTTTTTTCCTGATGGCGATCCCCAATGTCATCGCGCTATATCTTTGCGCGGGCGAATTGCGGCGGGACGTGCGCGCCTATCTGGCGGATAAAGAAAACCCCGCCGGATAAGGGCGGGGCTTCCTCCTGCTTGGGAGCAATTCAGATTCAGATTTTGTCGCCGAGTGCGCCCTTGACCGAACCGGCGACGTCCTGCGCCGTGCCCTTGGCCTTCTGCGCCTTGCCTTCAGCTTCCAGACGGTCGTTGTCGGTCGCTTTGCCAATGCCTTCCTTGGCGGCACCGGCCGCCTTGTTGCCAGCGGCCTTCAGCTTGTCGGTTGCTTCACCCATGTGCTTTGCTCCTTGCGTGATTTCCTCAACCTAAACGAGCACGCGCAAAAAGGGTTGCCGCCGGAACGCAGGCGTAACGTTACTTTTCAATCACATCGCGACGCATCGGCGCGAGTTTGGAGAGAAAACGGTTCTGCACCGGGAAGCTCACGCGCTCCTCGCTCATCGCCCGCTGGAGCGTTTCGACAAGACGGTTCATGTCCGCCTTCTGCACACCCAGATCCTTGTGCGCGCTGGCCATGTCCCGCCCGCTATAGTTGCACCCGGCGTTGAGGATGAAACAGAATTGCTCGAACAGCGTCCGCTTCAACCGCACCTGATCATGATTGGCGAAAATCTCGCCGATCACAGGATCGGCAAAATTGATCGCGACGAAACGGTCGACGATGCGGCGGATGCCGTCCTGCCCGCCAAAGGCATGCGCCATGCCCGTCCCTTCAAAGGGCGCGGCCCCGGCATGGCGGTTGTCGGCGACATAGGGATCGACAGCGGTTTCACCGGGCAGCGCATGGGGTGCCTGCATCAGCAGCAGCGACAGGATGATGGACATGGGATTGCGTCCTTTAGAAGGCGGTCTGAAGCTGGAGAAACACGCCACGCTGTTTCTTCACCGTGGCGATGGATCCCAGGTCGGCATAGGCAATGGTTGCCGTCACATTGCGGCTGATCGCGACGGCGGCAAAAGCGTCGAACCAGTCATCCTCCCGCGCGATATTCAGATTATCGGGCTTGCGCCGATATTCCCCGCCGATCGCGACGCGCCGCGACAATTGCCAGGCGGCCGATCCTTCAAACTGGAGCGTATGGCCGCCCTGCTTCCCGCCGCCAAAGCCGAGCAGCCCCATCTGGTTCGCCTTGGTCAGGCGCACCGTGCCGGACAACAGGATGGAGCGCGAGAGGAATAATTTGCTGACCGAGGCATAATAATCGACGCCCTCGTCATTCTTCGCGCCAATCGCGCGGACGATCGCGCTCTGATTGTTGTTCTTGTACTGGATACCCACAGCGATGGCGGGCAGCCGGTCATAGACCAGATCGCCCGCGACCTTGACCTTCGCGCCGAAAATGTCCTGCGAAAAGGCATAATCCTTGCCCAGCCCCAGTGCAGCGCCAATCTCGTTCGTGTTGAAATCCTGATGCGTGTAGCTCAGTTCAATCCGGTCGCGGATGCCGATCGCCACGCCAACGCTCTGATAGTCATAATCCTTGACCTCGACCAGCGTGCCATGCGCCGACAGGCCGACGCCATCCGATGTTTCATTACCCGCGATCACTGCCCAGGGGGTGAGGCCACCGCCCGACGCCCCTTCCAGCGAAGTGATGCCGTTGGTCAGCAGCAATTTGCCGCCATTGCGGATCGGTCTGGCCATGCCCTGCTGCGGCGACATAGCCGCCAGCGTGAGAGCGATAAACAGGAGAGGACGGAAAAAGGTCATGATCGGCTGTTAGGCGGATCATGGTTAAAATAGGGTTTACCACGTTAACCTTGCGGAAATCTGGTCCAGAACCAACTAAACATTTATTCAATATTTCCGTTTACCACCAGCAACCATGAACGAGTCACGCCTTCTTCTCGCCGCCCTGTCTCTGATCGCCAGCCCGGCAATCGCGGGTGACCTTGATCTTCGGATCATCGATTCCGCTGGCCGCCCGGTCGGTGATGCAGTCGTTACCGTCCGCCCGGCAGGGGGTGTCCCGACCGGGCCGATCCGCTTCCCCTGGGGTACAACGATGGTGCAGCAGAATATCGCCTTTGCGCCCCATGTGTTGATCGTGCCCGTAGGCGCGACCGTGAAATTCCCCAACAAGGACAAGGTGCGGCACCATGTCTATTCCTTCTCCAAGCCCGCCAGGTTTGAAATCAAGCTGTTCGGGCAGGATGAAAGCCGCAGCTATACCTTCACCAGTGCGGGCGCGGTGGCGCTGGGCTGCAATATTCACGACGAAATGAGCGGGTTCATCAAGGTGGTCGACACGCCCTACGCCACCAAGAGCAATGCCGCCGGACAGGCGCGGATCAACGGGCTGGCCACAGGCACGGCGCAGGTGACGGTCTGGCATCCGCTGCTCAAGGGCAAGGATAATGAGATGCTGATCAACCTGCCCATCCCCGGCAGCGGCACCGTGAACAAGAGCGTGTCACTGGCGTTGCGCGCCGCAAAATGATGGGCGCGCTCCGCCTGAAACGACTATGGCTGCGCGTGTGGCGCGCTGTCCAGTCCACCCTGACGATCAGGATGACGCTATTTTACGGCGCGCTGTTCGTCGGCGTGACGACGCTAACGCTCTATGGCACGCGCAATGCGATCGAAAGCTATGCCGAAAATGTCATCCGGCGTGAAATGGACGTCGGCAGCGCTCTGTTCGACCGGATTTCGGCGATGCAGCTGCGCCAGATCGGCCAGGGTGCCGATGTGCTGGCCAGCGATTTCGGCTTTCGCGAAGCCGTGGCCACAGGCGACGCGCCGACGATCGAATCCGCGCTGCACAGTCTGGAGCGCCGCTTCCAGTTCGATCATGCACTGTTCATCGGGGTCGATGGCACGCTGGTGGGCGACATCAAGGATCTGAGCCGCCACGAACAGGATCAACTCTATGATGCGCTCGACAACGGGCGCATGCAGGGCGTCGTGCGATGGAGCAGCGGCAGCCATATCGCGGCAGCAGCGGCCGTGCGCGCGCCGATTCTGACCGGCTGGGTCGTCTTTGCCCGCAATATGGGTCCGGCCGACCTGAGCGCGCTGGCGAAACTCTCCTCGATCGACCTGCATCCGCAACTGAAACCGGTAATGCAGACCAGCCCGAAAAGAGTTGCGGGCGAGACAAGCCTGCGCGAAGTCCTGCGCCATGGCGAACATATTCTGGTGCAGACCCGACCGGTCGAAACGCTGATCGAGACGGCACCGGAAATGCTGGTGCTGGAATATAGTCTGACCAAGGCGATGGCGGGCTATGCGCCGATCCTGTGGGCCTTGTTCGGCTTTGGAGCGGTCGGCGCGGTGCTGGCGGTGGCCGGCGCATTTGCGGCATCCCGCCGCCTGACCCAACCGATCGTCGCGCTGGAAGCCGCCGCGCGTAAGGTGAGCGCAGGAGAACATGCGCAGGTGAAAGTGGAAACGCGCGACGAGATCGGCCGTCTGGCACAAAGTTTCAACCGCATGGTCGATGCGGTAGAGGCGCGTGAGGCGCAGATTGCGCACATGGCCTTCCACGACGCGCTGACCGGGCTGCCCAACCGGGCGATGCTGCGTGAGCAGGTCGCGCTGGGCCTGACCCGCGCCGAAGGCGGCCATCTGATGCTGTTCTGCATCGACATCGACAATTTCAAGTCGATCAACGAATCGCTTGGCCATCCGGTCGGCGACGCCCTGCTGTGCCAGGTCGGCACGCGGCTGGCAGCAACCTGCCCCAGCGGCTTTGTCGCGCGGCTGGCCGGGGACGAATTTGCCGTCAAACTGCGCGCAGGCGGACAGACCGCCGATCAGGCCGGCCGTGCCATCGTCGCGGCCCTCGCCGAACCCTTCGACATAGACGGCCATCGCATCATCGTCAGTGCCAGTGTCGGCATCGCGCTCAGCCCGCAGGACGGCGCGGATGCAACCAGCCTGCTCAAAAATGCCGAACTCGCGCTGCACCGGGCCAAGAGCGAGGGCAAGGGCAGTCATCGCTTCTTTGAAAGCGCCATGGATGCCGAGGCGCAGGCCCGCCGCGCGCTGGAAACCGACCTGCACGATGCACTGCGCAACGGCGAGCTGGCCCTGCATTTCCAGCCGTTGTTCGGCCTGTCGCAAAATCGCGTCACTGCATTTGAAGCGCTGCTGCGCTGGCAGCATCCCACGCGCGGCATGGTGTCGCCGGTCAATTTCATCCCGCTGGCGGAGGAAACCGGTCTGATCATTCCGATCGGCGAATGGGCGCTGCACGAAGCCTGCCGCATCGCCGCGACCTGGCCCGATCATATCCGCGTGGCCGTCAATATATCGCCGATCCAGTTTCGCAGCCCCAATCTGGCCGCCGTGGTGCTTCAGGCGCTGGCGCGGTCGGGCATTGCGCCCAACCGGCTGGAGCTGGAGATTACCGAAAGCCTGTTTATCGACAATGTCGAGGCGACGCTTTCCTCGCTCCACAGCCTGCGCGCGCTGGGCGTGCGGGTGGCGCTCGATGATTTCGGCACCGGCTACAGCTCACTCAGCTATCTGCGCAGCTTTCCCTTCGACAAGCTCAAGATCGACCGCAGTTTCATCGTCGATCTGCTGGAGCATAAGGGCGCAACCGCGATCATCCGCGCGATCACGACGCTGGCCGACGCGCTGGGGATAGAAACCACCGCCGAAGGGGTGGAGCATAGCGACCAGCTCGACATATTACGCGCCGAAGGCTGCGGCCAGATCCAGGGCTATCTGTTCAGCCGCCCGATCCCTGCGCATGAGGTCGAAGCGCTGCTGGGCAAGCTGGACGGCGCACGCAAGGCGGCCTAAGCGCATCGTCGCGCCAGATTGAACCTACCTCCGTTCGTTTCGAGCGAAGTCGAGA
>NZ_CAVK010000110.1 GCF_000382885.1 Sphingobium indicum BiD32 | reverse complement strand
CAGAGTGTATCCTGAATGGGCGGTCGGGTGGGGGTGAGGGCCGGTGCGGACGCGCTAAAAGCGCATCTAGATGGACAGGCGCGCGGTTATGCGGATGTCACGCCCGGCCAGCGGGGCATAATCCTTCAGGAAACTGGCGTGACGGCGGGCCTCCACGTCGAAGATATTATTGGCTGACAGCATGATGGTGGTGCGGTCATTGCCCTTGATCGGCTTCCACGCCAGCGATGCGTTGACGAGGGTGAAGCCGCCGGTTTCCGTCTCCGTCGCGGCGGTCCGGTCCTGCGCGAAGCTATGTTCCACCTCGCCGCGCAGGCTCAGCCGGTCGCCTTGCGCTTCCAGCCCGCCCAGCAGCCGCATCGGCGGGATGCGCGGCGCCGGGCCGGACCCCAGGACCGTCGCGCGGACATAATCGGCCACGCCGTCCAGGTTGATGGCATAGCCGCCGACCTGCGCCAGCTTGACCGTGGCTTCGGCCTCAAAGCCCAGATAGCGCGCCTTGGCCTGATTATACTGGTAGCAGGGGAATTCCAGTTCCTCGCCACCATTGACCGCCATGCAGGCGTCGTCGGCGACGAGCGAGTCATAGATATAGCCGTCGAACCAGTTATGATAGGCCGACAGGGCGACGGTATAGCCCGTCCCCTGGCCCCGCAGCGTGGCCTCCACGCCCCAGCTTCTTTCCTTGCTGAAATCAGGATTGCCCAGCTCGAATGCCTGTGTGCCCGCATGGTTGCCGCGCGCGAACAGTTCCTCCGCCGATGGCGCGCGTTCCGTCCGCGACAGGTTCAGCCCTGCGCGCCAGCCCGGCACCAGTTCCCGGCTCGCGCCGATCGAGCCGGACAGCGAGTCGAAACGGCGATCATAGGCCGGGTTGAACAGGGTCGCGTCGGCGTCGGCGCTGACATCGGTATGCTCATAGCGCCAGCCCACTTCTACGCGGGTTTTGCCCAGGTCGATCGACTGGAGGGTGAAAAGGCCGAGCTGTGTGGTTTCGTTGCGCGGCAGGAATTTCTCTTCCCCCTCGACATGGAATTTCCGGGTGAAGAATTGCCCGCCGATCGCGCCGTCCCACCCGCCGCGATTGGCCTGCACCAGTTCCAGCCGCGATTCCATCGACTGGTTGTAGAATGTCGTGCCGACTTCGCCCGTATCCTCGATTTCCTGATGCTGATAATCGGCAAATCCGGCGCGGAAGCGGATGGATTCGAGGAAGCCGCCATTGACCGGCACCTCGGCGCGCAGGTCGGCGCGGTCCTGCTTCATGTGCAGTCGTACCTGCTCGGCCTCGCCGCCCGGCTCGACCGCATAGCGGACCGGTACGCCATAAAGATTGTCGGTATGCGTGACGGAAAAGCCCAGATTGCCGCCATCGGTGATCAGCGCCGCGCCGCCCGACACTTCCCATGTCTCCGCCGCACTGTTGGGCAGCTTGCCGCGCAGGGTCGCCAGGCCGGCAATGTCGGCGTCGCCACTGGCCGCCGCCTGCGCGCGCAGGGAGGGCGTCAATATATAGCTGCCCGTGTCGAGATCGCCGGACTTGGAATAGCTGCCGTCGAAATGAAAGACGAGCTTGTCGCCCAGCGGCACCTCGACCTCGCCCGACCCGGTGCGCTCGTTCGCGGCGCTGCCATAGGTGGCAATGGCGTCGATATGCACCGGCTCGTCGGGCACCCGGCGCGGGATGCGGCTGTCGATGACATTGACCACGCCGCCGATCGCCGACGATCCATAGAGCAGCGCGGCGGGGCCACGCAGCACCTCGATCCGGTCAGCCGTCAGCGGGTTGATGGCGACGGCATGATCGACCGATGTGTTGGACACGTCGAAACTGCCGATCCCGTCGGTCAGGATACGCACCCGTTCGCCCTGAAAGCCGCGCAGGACAGGGCGCGACGCATTGGGACCAAAGGAGGTCGCTGACACGCCCGGTTGCCGCGCCAGCGTCTCGCCGATGGTCGACCGCATGTTGCGTGTCAGTTCCTCGCCCGCGACCACCGACGTGCCGGACAATATGTCGCCCTGCCGCCGGGGGATGATGGCGGTGACGATGATGTCGGCGCGATTGTCATGATAGGCCTGGTCGGGGGCCGCATCAGGCGTCTGGGCGAAGGCTGGCAGGGCAAGGCACAGGGCAGGCAGGGCGCAGCCAGCGCGCAGTAGCGGGGAGCGAAGCATGAAGTGGCATCATCCTTGGACAAGGGAAGTGAATGTGACCCTGTATCCAGAATGAGATATCATATCAAGATCGGTTCGTCGCCTTTTTGCTGCGGTGCGTCAGGCAAGGGGAGGGGGAGCGGAGCGCTTCCGGTCGAACCTCCCAACGGATCAGGGTGGCCTCTCCCAACCCTACAGAAACAAGAACTCCGCAAGCGCCTCGACCGCCGGGGTCTCCGCTGCGCGCGGCCCCAGCGCCTGACGCACTTCGATCGCGGGCAGTTGGGCGTCCAGCCGCAGCCGGCCGATCCCGTCCATACGCCCCAGATCGCGCGCCAGCGCCCCGAAGGCCGCAAAGATCCCCTTGCCCGCCCGCAGCGCGGTCATCACCGCGAACATATCGTCGCTCTCCAGCACTGGCGGGCCAAGTTGCACCCGCCCGCGCGCCAGCGCATCCTCGACGATATGGCGCATCGGATTATGCCGCTCCAGCGCCAGCATCGGCGTGGTCGCCAGATCGTCGCGCGATACGCTGTCCGCCTGCGCCAGCGGATGGGCGTCGCCGACATAGAGGCTGAGCGGCTCCGACCAGCCATAGCGGGACGCGAAACCGGCCGGTTCCTCCAGCGCATAGAAATAGGCGATGTCCGCGCGGCCCGCCCGCAGCGCGTCCGCCGCGTCCGCCACCGACTGGACCTGCAAATCCAGTGTGATGGCAATATCCTCATTCGCCGCCTCGAATGCCGAGAGCGCGTCCTGAAAATGGCCAAAGATCGGGGCCGGTGCCGCCAGCATGATCGTCTGGCGCGCGGGCGCAGCAGAGAGGGGGACTGCTTGGGCCGGCATGGCATCAGGCGCGGCCGTTTCGTCCCAATCCTCCGGCGCATCCTGCGACAACAGCGTCATCGCCTGCGCCGTCTTGCGCCCGGCAGGCGTCAGGCGGACGGTGCCGCTCATATCCTCGAACAGGCGATAGCCCAGCCGCATTTCCAGCGACCCGATGTCGCGCGCAATATCGTCGGCAGTGACGCCCAGCATGTCGGCGCAGCGGGCAACGCTGCCCGCCGCCACCATCTGCGCGAAAATGTCCAGCTGGCGCAGGGAAGGGCTTTGCATCCCCGCCTGATAGAGGAAATGCCGCGCCGGGTTAAGGGCGATCTTGGCGCAATTGCGCATTGCGATATTGACGAAGCCCCCAGGATGATGGCAGGGCGCTTTCCGGCCGGGCGGGTATAGCTCAATGGTAGAGCACTAGCCTTCCAAGCTTGTGATGCGGGTTCGATCCCCGCTACCCGCTCCAGCCGCACTATCTCCTTAAATCATGGCTTCGGTCGCGTGCAGTGCCAGCCCTGGATTCGCGGGATCGGGATTGCGTAAATGGCGCTGGTGGCTGACGGGACGTGGCCCAGCATGATTTCACCCCCAACTATTCGCTCTTGCCTGGCTCCGTCGCCGTCGGGGGAGGAGGCGCGCCTGCCAGCATTCCGTTCAGGCTACCTCCGGCCATACCCAGTTCAGCCATAAGTGCATCGATAAGCGGTCCGCCCACGCGGTAGCGCATGGCCGCCGCTACGGCCGCATCGGCAAGGTTGCCGTTACTGGTTGCCGCGTCCGCGCCGCCATTGTCGCCATGCAGGCCGCGCGCATCGACAATTGAAATTTTGTCGATCTGTTCCATAGGCTTGGAAGCAGCGGCGATGATCGCAGGCAGTGCCTCAAGCATCGCCCTGCGCACCAGAAGAGCAGTCTGGGTGTCATTAAGGATGTTGGTTGCTTCGTTCAGGGCTGTTTGTCCGGCGGCGTCGACTTTGAATGCCGCAGCGCGGCCTTCCGCACGGGCTTTTTCCGCGTCGGCCTCGGCGGTTGCCTCTGTCCGCATCGCTGCGGCCCGTGCTTCGGCGGCTTCCTTGTCAGCGGTGGCGGCAACCGTAATCTGGACGGCTTCCTCCTGTGCACGCTGGGTGGCTGCAATGACCGCGACATTCTTGGTACGATTGGCAATTTCCAACGCTTTCGCCGTCAGGACGCTTTCCTCGGCGCGGGCGGCCAGCGCACGCGCTTCGTTGGCCGCAGCGGTGGCGGTCGATTCCTCTTCGGATTTCTGAGCAGTTTGAACAGCCGTCGTGATCCGCGCGAGTTCGATGTTGCGATCCCGTTCAATTGCCGCCGTTTGCACGGCACCATCACGGGAAATAGTGGCGGTCTGGATGACCTTGTCTGCCTCAGTTTGCGCGACGGTTTTGGCCTGCTCCGCATTGATACGCGCAATTTCGGCCAACCGCGTCTGCTCCGCTTCTGCGGTTGCGATGGCTGTCGCCTGCTCTGCCCTACGAGCGGCCAAAGTCTGTTCCTGTGTCAGGCGGGCTTGTTCCGCCTCCTGCGCGATTTCCAGCGACTGGTTGTTGGCATCCAGATTGCGCTGTTCGATTTCGACGCGATTGGTGGCAACAATATCGTTGCGGATTTTCTTCCGTTCCTCGATCGTGCGGGTCAGCACCGTCAGACCTTCGGCATCGAACGCATTGTTTTCGTTGAAATGTTCAAAGGCGGTCTGGTCGAAATGCGTAATGCTGACCGATTCCAGCTGAAACCCGTTCATGTCCAGATCGGTCATCAGGGCTTCCTGTACCTTCTGGATGAAATCGGCGCGATTGGCATGGAGATGTTCCATCGTCATGGTCGCGGCGACCGAACGCAGGGCTGAAACCAACTTGCCATCCAACAGAGATTTGACGGCTTCGGGACTGTTTACGGCTTCGCCCAGCGTCTGTGCCGCCGCCGCAATGGATTGGGCGTCCGGCTTCACCTTGATATGGAACAGGCCGACAACATCGACGCGCAATTTGTCGAGCGTGATCAGCGCATCCTTGTTGAGGCGCGACACTTCCAGCTTCACGGTCGTCAAGCGCACCTGCATCAGTTCGTGCAGGACGGGGATCACCATTATCCCCCCGTTCAGAACCACTTTTTCCCCGCCAAATCCGGTTCGGATGAGCGCCACATCCTTGGTCGCCCGGCGATAGAGGCGGGTCAGGATGATCCCGATGACAACCAGCGCGAGAAGAATGACACCTGCATAGATCAGGATATTGAGTAGGGATGCAGGCAATTATTCCTCCTATGAGACGCTGGAACTGGAGCTGGCATTACAGGGGCCGGAGAATCGTGTCGCTATCCGGCTGTATGAAGAAAGTCGGGCCAGCCCTACGAACGAGCAAGGCGCTTTCGCCTTGTGCTATGATGTCGCTGTCGTGATGGGGTTCAACCATGACGTAATGCGCCTGGCCGTGCTGATCGACCACCTTTGCGCGTGCGGGGTGTCCGCGCTGTGATACGCCCTCAAGCACGGTAGCGCGGCGCATGATCAGATCATCCGTATCAATGACAGTGCTTTCATATTCCGGCATCAACCGGGCCAGCCCCGACGAAACATAGGCGTTGGAAATCACACCAATAATCAGACCAGCCCCGCCTGCTATCGACCAATGCAGCGGCACTCCTGCGACCGCCGTAGCTATTTGTTGGATAGCAAATCCGATCAGCGTGAAGCAGCCAAGAAAGGCGGTAAGCCAGATCAGAACCGGTAATCCGGTCTTGAGGCCTAACCAGCCAAGAAGGCTATCGCTCCCAACATTGCCATCTACGTCAGCATCGACATCGAGATGGCCAAGACCCAAGCCGATTGCCTCAATCGTTCCGATGCCCAGCATGACGACCAAGGCCATGGAGAAAATCGCATATTCAGGAGATGTGAGCAACGCCAGCATGGCTGATCGATAGCATCAACCCTTTACCGAATATAGCATAACCGGCTTGAGACTGTCGCATTGCAATGCTGGTTTATAGACGACTGGCTGTACGCCGCAGTTCAGCCCGGCCCTGGCCCGCAGCTGCCCCGTTCCACCAGCGTGAACAGGAATTCCGGTGCGTCGACCGGGCCGTTGGCGAGCGCGTCGATGACTGATCGGCCCATTTCCTCCAGCGGCTGGCGTACCGTGGTCAGGGGCGGCCAGCTGGTCAGGCTGGCGGGGGTATCGTCGAAGCCGACCACCGACAGGTCGTCGGGCACGCGCAGGCCGATGCGGTGGGCCAGGGTCAGCACGCCCAGCGCCATGTCGTCATTGGTCGCAAAGATCGCGGTCGGGGGCTGGGACAGCGCCAGCAGCGCTTCGCCTGCCGCGATGCCCGATGTGAAATCGAACCCGCCGGTCAAGAACAGCGCCTCGTCAACCGGCAGGCCCGCAGCCGTCAGGCCGTCGCGAAACCCATCGACCCGGCGCAGCGCCGCGCGGTGCGAGGGCGGGGGGGTGATGATGCCGATCCGCCGGTGGCCATGCGCGATCAGATGGTCGGCGACCATCCGCCCGGCGGCGCGTTCGGGGGTGTGGATGTTGAAGCTGGCCGCCACCACAGACCCGGCAATCCGCGCGCAGGGCAGGCGCAGTTCCGCCAGCCGCGCCAGCAGTCCTTCATCATCCGACAGGGGCGGCACCAGCAGCACGCCGTCGGGCCGCAGCGCCGCGACCAGCCGGTCCAGCACGTCGTACCGCTCCTCGCCGCCGGGCGAGATCGGCTCCACCACCAGATGATAGCCCAGTTCCCGGCAACGCGCCGCCGCGCCCGACTGGATGCCACTGGTATAGCCGGGCGCGGGATTGCTGTAGAGATAGGCGATCATGAAGGATCGCCCCCCGGCCAGCCGCCGCGCCGACTGGTTGGGGCGGTACCCCAGTTGCTCGATCGCCGCCTGCACCCGCCCGCGCAGGTCGGGGCTGACATTGGGGGCGTTGTTGACGACACGCGAGACTGTCTTGATCGATACCTGGGCCAGGGCGGCGACGTCGTGGATGCTGGTCATCAGTCTGTCATGGAAGGGACAGGCCGCGCTTGGCAAGCCATGATCGCAGCCCCTATGACGGATGATATGCGACGCAACGGTATGGGGTCGGCGGGAAGATGAGCAATGTCGTCAATCTGCGCCAGGTGCGCAAGGCGAAGGCGCGGGCCGACAAGGCGCGCCAAGCGGACGCCAATCGCGCGAAATTCGGCCGGACGAAGGCGGAGCGGATCACCGACAATAAGGATCATGCGCGGCAGGACGCCTTGCTGGACGGCGCGTATCGGGAAAGATGCGGCCCAGGCGAACTATAGTATAGTTTTGTAAATCCACGGTTCATGTGAAGATTAACCGTTGTTCAGGTCAATCATCCTGCCGCCGATCTGCCACCATCTGTCCCGAAAGCGAGAGTCAGCGTGCGGTCAATCGAAGATGTCGTGGGTTTATCTTTCGCTATGACTGAACACACATGCCCCATTCGCCCCGCTAGGGCCGCGATCGCCGCTGTTCTGGCTCTCAGTGCAACCCCTTTGCTGGCGCAGGAAATCGCACCGCCGCCGGCCGCGCCGACTGTGATGGCACCCGCCGCACCGCCGGAGCCGGTTGTCCCACCCGTCGCCGCGACCCCGGCCGCGCCCAGCTTCGCGACCAGCGCGCCGGTGGTGCAGGCCACCCCTTCCGTCGAGGAACGTCGCGCTGCGGCCATCGCCGCCGCTGAGGCGGAGGCGGCAGCCACGCCTGCGCCAGCGCCGCGCCGCGCCGCATCGCGCCCCGTGGAGCGGGTCGCTGCGCCCGTGGCACCGGTCGCCGTGGCGCAGTCCGCTCCCGCTGTAACGCCGCCTGCCGTGACGCCCGCACCAGTCGCGCCGGTTGTCGCGCCGCCGCCGGTCGCCACAGCCCCGGCCGAACCCGCGCGCACCGACAATGCCCTGCTCTTCGCCCTGGGCGGCGCAGCGCTGTTGCTCGCAGGCCTGGGTGGTGCCGCGCTGATGCGTCGTCGTCGCCCGATCGAATTGGTTGAGGAGGAGCAACGGGTCGCTCCCGTCGCCGAACCGATGCCGGTCGAACCCGCCGCTGTCCCTGTCGCGCCGCGCGCCATCTACACGCCCGCTGCCCCAGTGACGGACGAGGAGAGCACGATTGCCGCCATGGTCGCAGCGCCGCCCAGCCCGGAAAATCCGTTCCTTACCCACGCCAAGCGGGTGCGCCGGGCCAAGTTCCTACTCGCCGAGCGTCAGGCCGTCGAAACCCCGGCTGAGCCGCGTCGGACCGATCCGGTTGCGACTCCCACCCCGGCTGTCGATCGCAGCCAGACCGTCTATCGCTTTGGCACTGATGGCGTGCGCACCGGTGTCCTGAAACCGCGCACCCACTGATCAATGTCTGACCGCACCATGAAAGGGACCGGAAGCAGAGCGCTTCCGGTCCCTTTTCGCCTGTCCGGTTGCACTTTTGCACACTGGCTGATACGCGCCGCGCGCATCATCCGCGCCATCACTGCACAGAAGAGTCGCCAGCCATGTCAGACAAGATCAACCGCATCGTCCTTGCCTTTTCGGGCGGCCTCGACACCAGTGTGATCCTGAAATGGCTGCAACAGACCTATCAGTGCGAAGTGGTGACCTTCACCGCCGATCTGGGGCAGGGCGAGGAGCTGGAGCCTGCGCGCGCCAAGGCGCGGCTGATGGGCGTCAGGGAAGAACATATTTTCATCGACGATCTGCGCGAGGAATTCGTCCGCGACTATGTGTTCCCGATGATGCGCAGCAATGCGCTGTATGAAGGCCTGTATCTGCTCGGCACATCGATCGCCCGGCCGTTGATCGCCAAGCGCCAGATCGAGATCGCCAAGATGGTTGGTGCGGACGCCGTGTCCCATGGCGCGACCGGCAAGGGCAATGATCAGGTCCGCTTTGAACTGGGCTATTATGCCCTGTCGCCCGACATCAAGGTAATTGCGCCGTGGCGCGAATGGGATCTGACCAGCCGCACCCGCCTCATTGAGTTCGCCGAACAGAATCAGATTCCGATCGCCAAGGACAAGCGCGGCGAAAGCCCCTTTTCGACCGATGCCAACATGCTGCACACCTCGTCCGAGGGCAAGGTGCTGGAAGATCCGTGGGATGAAGTCCCCGACTATGTCTATTCGCGCACGGTCAACCCGGAGGATGCGCCCGACGCGCCCGAATATATCACCATCGATTTCGAGCGCGGCGACGGCGTGGCGATCAATGGCGTGGGCATGTCGCCTGCGACCCTGCTGGAAACGCTCAACGATTATGGCCGCAAACATGGCATTGGCCGCCTCGACCTGGTCGAAAACCGCTTCGTGGGCATGAAGTCGCGCGGCATGTATGAGACTCCCGGTGGCACCATCTATCACCTCGCCCATCGTGGCATCGAGCAGGTGACGCTGGATCGTGGCGCGGCGCATCTGAAGGACGAACTGGCCCCGCGCTATGCCGAGCTGATCTATAACGGCTTCTGGTTCTCGCCGGAGCGCGAGATGTTGCAGGCCGCGATCGACCATAGCCAGGAAAAGGTGACGGGCACCGTCCGGCTCAAGCTCTACAAGGGCGGCGTCTATGTCGTGGGCCGCAAGTCGCCTTACTCGCTCTACAGCGAAAAGGTCGTGACTTTTGAAGATGATGCGGGCGCCTATGACCAGCGTGACGCGGCGGGCTTCATCAAGCTCAATGCCCTGCGCCTGCGCCTGCTGGGTCGGCGGGATCGCTGAACTGGGTTTGGGAAATCCACCGACCGCCGTTACAAATTGCGACAGTTTGCCTGTTGCGCTGACATAGTTGCGGGACAAGTCTTGCCCATAACTGATTTCAAGGACGGCGACATGCCGTTCACGATAATCATTTGGAAGGTACAGGATATGATCCGCAAATTTTTTGGTACCGTGGCGCTGGGTTCGCTGTTCGTCGGTGGCCTCGCCGCCTCGCATCTCGCTTTTGCCCAGCCGGGCGGTGAGGGGCCGGGCCGGGCCGGTCGCGGCGGTATGATGGCAATGGCCGACACCAACAAGGACGGCGCGATCAGCAAGGCGGAACTGACCGCCGGGCTGGAAGCGCGCTTTGCGAAGATGGATGTCGACAAGGATGGCAAGCTGACCCAGGCGGATCGCGACGCGATGCGCGTCCAGCGACTCGACGCCCGCTTTGCCAGGCTGGACACCGACAAGAATGGTCAGATCAGCAAGGCCGAATTCGCCGCCGCTCATGAAGCCCGCGCCGACAAGCGTGCAGAGCGCCGTGCCGAAGCCGGCAAGCCCGGTGGCCCGGAAGGCCGCAAATGGGGCGGTCGTCACCATGCTGGTCCGGGCAAGGGCGGCATGATGGGTGGTCGGGGCGACGCGAACAAGGACGGCACCGTCACCAGGGCCGAATTCATGGCCGGGCCGATCGCGATGTTCGACAAGGCCGACGCGAACAAGGATGGCAAGGTTACTGCCGATGAAATGAAGGCAGCCCGTCAGGCGATGCGTGGCGCGTGGAAGGACCGCAAGGCACCCCCGCCGCCCGCAGGCTGATCTCCCCCCGTTTCGCGGTCAGGCCCGGCATTCCCCCTGATGTCCCTGAACCGGACCGCGACAACTGGAAGGGCGAAGCTTCCCCCTGCCTTCGCCCTTCCAACCTGTGTTCAGCCATGACAGACAGGCAGCATGAGCGAAAAACCCCATCTCCTCCTCGTCGATGACGAGCGTTCGATCCGCGAGCCGCTGGCGCAATATCTCTCGCGCAACGGCTTTCGCGTAACGGCTGTCGACAGCGCGGCGGAAGCGCGCATTCGCCTGAACGCCAACGCCATCGACATGGTGATCCTGGATATCATGATGCCCGGCGAGGATGGCCTGTCGCTCTGCCGCCATATCCGCGAAACCAGCGAAATCCCGGTCATCCTGCTGACCGCCCGCACCGAGGAGACCGACCGGATCGTCGGGCTGGAGATGGGCGCGGACGATTATGTCCTCAAACCCTTTTCGCCCCGCGAACTGGTCGCCCGGATCAAGGTGATCTTCCGCCGTGTCGCCACCGGCGGCCAGCGCGTCACCGCGCCCGATGGCGCCAATTACAGCTTCGCCGGATGGCTGCTCAAGACGCAGGAACGGACGCTGGTGGACAGCGAGGGCGTATCGCTGCCGCTCTCGACCGCCGAATATAATCTGATGCTGGCCTTCGCCACCCGCCCCAACAGCGTGCTGAGCCGCGACCAGTTGCTCGACATCACCCAGGGGCGCGAAGCCAATGCCTTCGACCGGGCGATCGACAACCAGATCAGCCGGCTGCGCAAGAAGATCGAGCCGGACCCCAAAAACCCGACGCTGATCAAGACTGTCTGGGGCGGCGGCTACACATTGTCCGCCGACGTGCGCAAATTGTGACAGGACGGCTTGGAACAGGGCGCCTTCGCCTCTGGCCGCAAAGTCTGGTCGGGCAGATTATCGCGCTGGTCGCGCTGGCGCTGTTCGTGGCGCAGGCGATCAATTTCGCGTTGTTGTATCGCGAACGGACCCGGCTGGAACTGACCGGCCAGACCGCCCCTGCCGTCTATCGTGTCGTCGATGCGCTCGACAACCGGCCCGACCGCCCGATCCCGCCACGGATGCGCGCCCGCTTCGTGCAGGGTACGCCGTCGCTCAAAGGGCAGGCGCGCCCCGATATCGAAAAGCGCGCCATGGCGATGTTCGATGATATCGGCCTGCGCATCCTGAGCGTGCGCGTGGCGCAGGATGACGCCGTCATGCCCATGCGTCGCTGGGAACGCATCCGCATCCGCGCCAATGGCGATGCGCCGCACGACCATCGTGTCGCACGCCTGACGCTGGCGGCGGAATATGAGCCGGGTAAATGGGTGGTGACGCAGGCCCGCACGGGTGACCGGCCGCAGCGCTTTGGCGGCTGGCTGGTCGGTCAGACGCTCATCCTCTATGTCATCGTCCTGCTGCCTCTGCTCTGGGTCGGTAGCCGACTGGCGCGCCCGTTGAAGCAACTCACCGGATCCGCCCAGCAATTTGCCCGCACCGGCTCTGCCGATCCGGTCGACGAACGCGGCCCCGGCGACGTGCGCGACCTTACCATGGCGTTCAACGCCATGCGATCGCGCATCATCGCCATGCTCGATGAAAAGGACCGGATGCTCGGCGCCATCGGCCATGACCTGCGCACCCCGCTCGCCTCGCTGCGGGTCCGTGCCGAATCGGTCGAGGATGATGCCGAGCGGGCGCGCATGTCCGAAACCATTGATGAAATGAACCGGATGCTGGAGGATATTCTCTCGCTCGCCCGCGCCGGACGCAGCACGGAAGCCGTGCAGAAAGTCGATCTTGCGAGCCTTGCCGACGCGGTGGTGGAGGATTTCATCGAACTGGGATCGCCGGTCGACATGGCCGACAGCGACCGTGCCGTCGCCTTCGTCCGCCCCCAGCAAATCCGCCGCGCGCTGCGCAACCTCGTCGAAAACGCCATCGTCTATGGCGACCGCGCCCATGTCTCTGTCAACCGCGAGGATGCCATGATCTGCATCACCGTGGCCGACGACGGGCCGGGCATTGCCGAGGACCGGATGGACGAAATGCTCGAACCCTTCACCCGGCTGGAAGGCTCGCGCAACCGCGAGACGGGCGGCGCAGGGCTGGGGCTGGCGCTGGTGCGTGCGATCATGGCCGAACATCAGGGCGCATTGCGGCTCGCCAACCGACCGGGTGGCGGCCTGGAAGCGAGCCTTGTGCTGCCGGGATGAGATCAAGGCGGCTCACGTCACAAGGTCAAACCCCCAACCGTTCCGCCACTCGCGCCGTGCGCTTCTCCTCCAGCCGCCTGGACCGTTCCTCCAGATAGACTTTGATCATCGCGACGATCGGGTCGGCCAGGAACAGCCCCATGATGCCGAACAGCGCGCCGAACAATATCTGCGCCGCCAGCACCAGCGCGGGGGCGAGGTCGGTGGCCTTCTTGGCCACCATCGGCACGATCAGATAGCCGTCGACAATCTGCACCGCCAGATAGACGCCAAAGGCATAGAGGCCCGTGTCGGTGCCGCCGGAAAAGCCGACCAGGATGATCAATATGCCCGAAATGATCGATCCGATATTGGGCAGGAAGGCGAACAGGCCGGTCAATATTCCCAGCAGCCCCGCCATCGGCACCCCGCCTGCCCAGAGCAGCAGCCAGGTGCCGACGCCCTCTACGCCCATGCCGATCAACCGCCCGGCCATCAGCCGCCGCAGCGTCCAGCCCATCTTGTCGGCGATGGCGTAGAAATGGCTGCGTTTTTCCATCGGCAGCATCCAGGCGACACCGCGCTCATAGAGTTTGGGATCGACCGCGATGAAGATTGCCAGCACCAGCATCATCACCCCGCTGGTGATCGCGCCGACCGCCGTGCCGACCGCCGCCGTCACCCGTCCCATCGAACTCATCGCCTGACTGGCCAGGCTCTTCAGATCCTCCGGCGTCGTGGAAACGCCCATCTGCTGCATCCAGCCGCCGACCCGCGCGACCTGCGCCTCGACGATGGTGCGCATCGCCTGCGCCTGTTCCATCAGGCTCGATCCGGTGAGGTAGAAGGTCCACACCATGAAGGCGACGGCGCCCAGCAGCACGATCGTCAGCCGCCAGCCCCGCGCGATCGGCAGCACGCGCTTGAGCAGCCGCGCCCCGCCATCCATCATCGTCGCCAGCACCAATGCGCCCAGCACCAGCAGGATCGGCTGCGACAATAAGGCGACCAGGCCGATGACGATGGCCAGCGCGAACCATACGCCCGCGCGCTGCAATTCATGGGCAACCAGCGGGCTGCGCACTTCGCTGGGACCGGGTTCCTCGACATGATGCTGCTGCGTGTCGCTCAAACCCGATACCCCTTATGTCCGTTTATTCCGGGGCAGTAACGCTCGCTGGCCGCAGGCTGTTCCCGGCTCGCCCGCTGCGCAGCGACCGGACCCAGCTCAGCGGGCTCCATGTCGTATCGCCGTCCAGGCTGAAGGTGATGAACTCGGCCCGCCCGCCAATCGCTTCCCACGGCACCGGCCCGCCCAGACCATTTTCCTCCAGCGGCGCGCGGCTGTCGGCGCTATTGTCGCGATTGTCGCCCATCAGGAACACATGGTTCGCGGGCACCCTGACCGGGCCATACCAGTCGAGCGCGCTCGGCCCCATGTCGATCGTCAGGTAGGTCTTGCCATTGGGCAGGATTTCCTGCCGCACCGGCAATTCGCAATAATCCTTGCCATCCGTGCCGCTGACCCGCGCACCGGGGAATTGCATCGGCGAACAGGGCGCATTGCCGTCCACGGGCAGGCGCAGCGGCTTCAACGCCTTCTGCCTCACCGCCACGCCGTTCAGCACCACCTGCCCGCCGCGCACCTCGATAATGTCGCCGGGCAGGCCGATCACCCGCTTGATATAATCCTCGCGCCGGTTCTGCGGGGACACGATGACGATATCGCCGCGCGCGGGCAGTCGCCCGAACAGCCGGCCTTTCAGAAAGGGCAGGGGGTGGAAACTGGGTGAGACATAGGACCAGCCATAGGGGAATTTGCTCACCACCAGCCTGTCGCCGGTCAGCAGCACCGGCATCATCGATTCGGACGGGATGTAGAAGGGCTTGGCGACGAAACTGTGGAAGGCCAGCACCGCCAGGATGAGCAGCGACAGGCTTTTGACCTCCTGCCACCATTTGACCCAGGGCGCTGGTGCCTTTGATTCAGGGGCAGGCATTTCGTCGCGAAGGTCGGTTGCCGTCATATGGGTCTGCTCGCTGGGGTCGGGGGGCAGGGCGCTCACAATGGCACCGCCTCTATGATGACGAAGGCCTGCGCCCATGGATGATCGTCGGTGAGCGTCAGATGAATGACCGGCTTGTGCCCGGCAGGCACCATGGTTTCCAGCCGCGCCATCGCTCCGCCGGTCAGGGCCAGCGTAGGCGCGCCCGACGGCGCATTGACCACGCCGATATCCTTCATGAACACGCCGCGCTTGAACCCGGTCCCGACCGCCTTGGAAAAGGCTTCCTTTGCGGCAAAGCGCTTGGCCAGCGTCCCCGCCTTGGTGAAGGGACGGCGATTGGCCTTGGCCTGCTCGACATCGGTGAACACACGGCTCTCAAAGCGCGCGCCGAAGCGGTCGAGCGAGTTCTGGATACGCTCAATATTGCAGAGGTCGGAGCCGAGGCCGATGATCACCTCAAAATCCTCCCCTGCAAGGGGAGGGGGACCGTTCGCGAAGCGAATGG
>NZ_CAVK010000111.1 GCF_000382885.1 Sphingobium indicum BiD32 | reverse complement strand
GGCGAGGGGGCGGGTCGGGGCGCGCGCGCCGTCCGGTCCCAGCAAAGCGGCGACCGGCACTTCGCTCTGCCCCGGCATGGCGACCAGTTCGGCGCTGGTGACGCCGAGCGCCAGCGCGATGCGGTTGAGCCATTTGATCGACACGGTGCGGGTGCCGGTTTCCAGCCGGCCGATCGTCTGGGCGGTGGTGGGCGGATCGCACAGCGCGCCGACCTGTTCCAGCGTCAGCCCCTTAACCTTGCGGACCTCGCGGATGCGGGTGATCATATCTGCCTCGCTGAATAACCTATTTGGTTTTCTCTTTCCTACAAACTATCCGCCATGGCAAGGGCTGATCTCCCCCCATTCCATCGTCCAAGGAGAAGGCCGCATGACCGCCACCCATGTTGAACAGACGATCGAGGACCCGCAAGGCCGCCATCAGACCATATTGGTCCATGTCGGCGAATCGCCGCTGGCCTGGCTCCATGCGCGCGGTCATCTGAGCGAGCGTCATTATGTCGCGGGCGATCGGCTGCGTACCGACTGGGAGAAAGCAGGGCTGGGCGCACGGGTCACGATGCGCTGGGATGCGGCACCGCGTGCGGGCGGGCAGTCTATGGCGGGGCGACAGCCGGACCCGACGCTGATGCAATTGTCCGCGCGCGAGCGCTTCGACGGCGCGATTCGGGCGGCGGGGCCGGGGCTGGCCGATATATTGTGGCGGGTGGTCTGTGCAGGGGAAGGGCTGGTCGCGGCAGAACGGGCCTTGGGCTGGCCCAGCCGGGCGGGCAAGCTGGTGCTGACGCTGGCGCTGGATCGGGTCGCGGGCTGGTATCGGGTTGGGTGAAGTTGGGGTGTGATGGGGGAGATCACGGGTGCAGGTTTCTTATAAATCCTCCCTTTTAAGGGGAGGATCGGCAAAGGTCTAAGCCTCGCCCAAGTCGTCAGGGGATCATGCCTGTGCCCAGCAGCAACAGCAGCTTGACGTCGATGGCATAGCCTTCATTGCGCCATGCGGTAACCTGCGCCGCCAGCCCGGCCAGCGGCACGCGGTGGACGTGGATATCCTCGCCATCGACGCCACCGCCGTCGCCGGTTTTCACCAGATCATGGGCGCGGAACAGGGTGAAGCTTTCCGCGACCATGCCCGGCGAGCTGAAAAATTCGCCGAGCGATTCAAGGCGGGCGGCACGATAGCCGGTTTCCTCCTCCAGCTCGCGGCTGGCGGCGATGCTGGCGTCCTCGTCCGCGTCATGATCGCCGACCAGCCCTGCGGGCAATTCGATGCAGCGCTTGCCCAGCGGCACCCGATATTGATCGACCAGCAGGACGTGATCCTGATCGACCGCCAGGATCACCGCTGCCTTGATGCCCCGCGCGCGGCCGACATATTCCCACTTGCCGCGTCGCTTGGCGGTGATGAAGCGTCCGGCCCACATCACTTCTTCGGGGGCGGACATATCCTGTTCGCTCATAATTCGATCAGCCTGTCGGGAAGTTCGTTGATGTCGTCATCAGCGCGCGGGAAATGGGCGGCCAGCACCAGCCCGACCTGCCGCACCGCCTGCGCCAGCCCTTCGCCCGCCCGCCCGGCTTTGATCGCCTCGATCAGGGCCGCCATCGCCGCGCCCCATTCTTCCGGCGCGACCTTGCCGTTGATCGCGGCGTCGGCGACGATTTCGGCGCGATGCTCGTCGAGCGAGAGGTAGATCAGCACCCCGGTGCGGCCATGGGTGCGCGCTTCGGCGGCGGTGCGGAACAGCAGGATCGCGCGCCGCCGCACCCGCCGCGCCCGCGTCGCGCGCGGGGTCATCCACATACGCAGCGCCGGGATCGCCAGCAGATAGCGGACGACAAGGAATTTCAGGATCAGCAGGCCCAGCAGCCCGGTCAGCAGTTTCCAGTCCGCCAGCTCATGTTCCCAATCGCGCAGCAGGGCGGACAGAAAATGGCGCAGATGTTCGGGAAAGGCCGCTACTACGGACAGGGCGATGAACACCGCTGCGATCGCCCAGTGCAGTCCGACATCATGATAGGCGTCGGACCGGCGCGTCACGATCGTCACGATCTCGCCCGATGTCTGCGCCTCTGCCTCCGCCACGGCGGCGGACACGAGGGCGTGGTCGGCGGCTGAAAGATGAAGCTGCATTACCAGTCCCCCGATGCGCCGCCGCCGCCGAAGCTGCCGCCGCCGCCCGAAAAGCCACCACCGCCGCCGCCAAAGCCGCCGCCACCCCAGCCG
>NZ_CAVK010000112.1 GCF_000382885.1 Sphingobium indicum BiD32 | reverse complement strand
AAGAGACAGGCCCAATGTCGCGCCTGCAGCCAATGCCGTTCCGGCCGCGGCGCCAGCGCCCAACTGAGGGCCACCGGTGACGATGCCATTGGCAATGCCGGGGCCGAAGATGCCCAGACCAAGCAGCGTCAGCGCGGCGAGCGCGATCGCCATCACCTGTTCGACGGTGGGATCGGCGCCGACGCCTGCGGAGGTAAACTGGCTGAACAGGGTGGTGCCGATGCCGGTGATGACGGCAAGCACGAGCAGCTTGATGCCCGATGAGATGATATGGCCGAGCACCTTCTCGGCCATGAAGGCGGTGCGCCCGAAAAAGGCGAAGGGGAGAAGTACGAAGCCGGCGAGCGTCACCAGCTTGAACTCGATGATGGTGATGAAGACCTGGATGGCGAGGACGAAAAAGGCCAGCACCACGATGGCCCAAGCGAGCAGCAGCACGAGGATCTGCACGAAGTTGGTGAAGAGGCCGACCGGTCCCAGCAGATCGGCGGTGGCGTCGAGCAGCGGCTTGGCGGCGGTGAGGCCGGTCGCGGCGACGGTGCCGGGCTTCATGAAATCCGAGAGCGCCATGCCGCCGCCGGAAGCCTTGAGGCCAAGCCCGGCAAAGCTCTGGAACAGGATGTTGGCGAGGTTCGAGAAATTGCCGATGATGTAAGCGAAGACGCCGATATAGAGCGTCTTGCGAACCAGGCGCTGGAGCACGTCCTCGTCCTGGCCCCAGGCCCAGAACAGGGCGGCGATCGTCACGTCGATGACGATGAGGGTCGAGGAGAGAAAGCCGACCTCGCCGCCGAGCAGGCCGAAGCCTGAATCGATATAGCTGGTGAAGACCGACAGGAAGCTGTCGATGACGCCGGTATCGTTCATTGGGGCTTATCCTCTCCAAAGAAATGGCGCCGCCGCGCTTCCCAGGCAGCCTCGCAGCCGCTGTCGGGCATGGTGAGGGTGCGGCAGCGGGCGAGATTGCGGGTGGCGGGACCGGGTGCACCGCCAGCAGCCGCGCCACCTGCGAGCGCTCTGCTTCCCGGCCCACCTCTTTCCGGCCGCACCATCGCGATGCCGACCGTCACGGCCAGCATCAGTCCGCCGAGCGCGGCCGCGAGCAGAAGTTTGCCCGGCCGCCCCATCTCAATTGCCCCGGAACCGGCGGAAGCGCTCACGGCCTTCCGCCTCGGTGGCCGCATCACGCGCGGCTTGCAGCGTCTGGGCCCGGCCCTGTGCGGCGATCGCAGCCGTCAGGTCGGCGAGCTGCTGCGACTGGAGCGCGAGCAACTGGTTACCGGCCTGGGCGGCCTGCAGCGCGCCACTCGCCGACTGGCTGGCGCCGACCAAGGTGTCGATGCTGGCCCTCGCCCCGTCGATATTGCCGACGACGCCGGCCTGGACCTGAAGCGCATCCTGAAAGGCGCCGACGCTGTCCTTCCAGCGATCCTCGGCATTGGCGACCATCTTCGCCTGCGAGGCGGTGAGGTTCGCGCCACTATAGCGGGACGTGAAGGCGCTCTGGATGTCCTGGACATTATAGGCGATGCGCTGTGCCTGGCTGAGCAACTGGCGCGTCTGCTGCACCTGGGCTTGCAGGGTCGAGAGCGTCGAGACCGGCAGGCTGGTGAGATTCTTCGCCTCGTTGAGGAGGCTGGTCGCCTGATTCTCGATCTGCCTGATCTGGTTGTTGATCTGTTCGAGTGACCGGGCGGCGGTCAGCACATTCTGCGCATAGTTGGTTGGATCATAGACGATCCCGCCGAACTGCGCTTGCGCGGGCGTGGTGAACACAGGCCCGGCCAGAGCGGTCAGGCTGACGATGCCGGCCAGCAGGGCCCGGCGAAACGACGGCGTCTTCATGGATTGAACTCCTCGGGATCGAGCGGCAGGAAGGGATCGTCCAGATCGGACGGGGATGCGGGTTCGGGCAGAAGGCCGGCGGCCCAGTCGAGGCCGCGATGCCGGAGCCAGGCGGCAGCAAAGCCGGCGCGGCCATGGGCGGCGACGAACTCGCCGATCACGCGCTGGTCGGTTTTGGAGGAGGCGGCCGCAAAGGCGAGCGCCACTTCGCCCAGGCCCAGTTCGAACAGCCGGTTGCCGCGCCGCGACTGGCAATAATAATCGCGCTTGGGTGTGGCCCGGCTCAATATCTCGATCTGCCGCGCGTTAAGTCCGAAGCGCTCATAAACGCTGCGGATCTGCGGCTCGGCTGCGCGTTCATTGGGCAGGAAGATACGGGTCGGGCAGCTTTCGATGATCGCCGGGGCAATGCTCGATGTTTCGATATCGGCGAGGCTTTGCGTCGCGAAGATGACGCTGGCGTTCTTTTTGCGTAAGGTTTTCAACCATTCGCGCAACTGCGCGGCGAAAGCCGGGCTATCGAGCACCAGCCAGCCCTCGTCGATGATGATGAGCGTCGGGCGCCCGTCGAGCCGGCCCTCGATGCGGTGGAAGAGATAGGCGAGGACCGCGGCGGCCGAGGCCGCGCCGATCAGCCCCTCGGTTTCGAAGGCCTGGACGGAAGCCTCGCCCAGTTGCTCGGTCTCGGCGTCGAGCAGCCGTCCCCAGGGGCCGCCGACGCAATAGGGCGCCAGCGCCTGCTTCAATTCCTGGGCTTGCAGCAGCACGGCCAGACCCGTGAGCGTGCGCTCCTGAGCGGGCGCGGACGCCAGCGACGTCAGCGCGGTCCAGAGATGCTCCTTGGCGGCAGGATCGATCGAAACACCTTCAACGGCCAGGATCGCGGCCAGCCATTCGGCGGCCCAGGCGCGCTCGCCCGGTTCGTCGATGCGCGCCAGCGGTTGCAGCGCGACGCCATCGCCGACAGCACCACCGCCATCGCCCCCACCATCACCAGAGTGCAGCGCGCCGCCGAGATCCTGCCAGTCGCCGCCCATACCGATTGCGGCGGCGCGGATCGAGCCGCCGAAGTCGAAGGCGAAGATCTGGGCCTGGTCATAGCGGCGGAACTGCATCGCCATCAGCGCCAGCAGCACCGATTTGCCCGCGCCGGTCGGACCAACGATCAACGTATGGCCGACATCGCCGACATGCAGGGAAAGCCGGAACGGGGTCGAGCCTTCGGTCTTGCCATAGAGCAAGGGGGGAGCTGCGAAATGCTCATCCAGTTCCGGCCCCGCCCAGACCGCGGACAGCGGGATCAGGTGGGCGAGATTGAGGGTGGAGATCGGCGGTTGCCGGACATTGGCGTAAACATGACCGGGCAGTGATCCGAGCCAGGCCTCGATGCCATTCATGCCCTCGATCGTGCAGGTGAAATCGCGGCCCTGGATGACCTTCTCGACCAGCCGCAGCTTTTCCGAAGCGAGGGCTGGATCGCGATCCCAGACGGAGACGGTCGCGGTAACATAGGCGATCCCGGCCGCGTCCGCGCCCAGTTCCTGCAAGGCAAGATCGGCATCAGCCGCCTTGTTCGACGCATCGGAATCCATGAGGACCGACTGTTCGTTGGTCATCACCTCCTTGAGGATCGCGGCGAGCGACTTCCTCTTGGCGAACCATTGCCGCCGGATCTTCGTCAACAATTTGGTCGCATCGGTCTTGTCGAGCATGATCGCACGGGTCGACCAGCGATAAGCGAAGGCCTGCCGGTTCAGTTCATCGAGCAGTCCGGGAAAGGTCGCGGTCGGAAAGCCGGTAATGGTGAGTGTGCGCAGGTGATGCTCGCCCAGTTTCGGTTCGAGCCCACCGGTCAGCCCCTCGTCGGTCAGCAGCGCATCGAGATAGGCCGGGGTCTCCGGCACGCGCACGCGCTGGCGCTTGGTCGATACCGTGCTGTGAAGATAGGTGAGCGTGGCACCATCATCGAGCCACGCCACTTCAGGCATGAAGCCCTCGACCAGATGCAGTACCCGATCGGTGCGGTCGATGAAGCTCTTGAGAAGTTCATGCGGATCGACGCCCGATCCCGACCGGCCTTCGTAGAGCCAGCTCTCAGCGCGGGCGCCATCTTCGGCCGGCGGCATCCACAGGAGCGTCAGATGGTAGAAGCTCTCATAATGGGCGCCTTCCTCGCGGAACTGTTCATAGCGTTCCTGATCGACCAGCGCGGAGACCGGATCGGGAAAGGCGCTGTCGGGATAGTCCTGCGCGGGCACGCGGCTCGCCTCGACGAACACGGCCCAGCCCGAACCGAGGCGCCGCAGCGCATTGTTGAGACGCGCGGTCACCGCGACCAGTTCGGCCGGCGTCGCGCTGTCGAGATCGGGGCCGCGGAAACGCAGGCTGCGCTGGAACGAGCCGTCCTTGTTGAGCACCACGCCCTTTGCCACCAGCGCGGCCCAGGGGAGGAAATCGGCGAGGCAGGCGGTCTTGGCGCGATATTCGGAAAGGTTGATCATGGCCGCATCCAGACGGGATATTTGAGGTGACGGCGGGCGACATCGACGAACTGGGGATCGCGGCGCGCGGCCCAGACGGCGAGCGCATGGCCGATGGCCCAGAGCGCGAGGCCCGCGAGCCAGAGCCGCAGGCCGAGGCCCAGCGCGCCGGCGAGCGTGCCGTTGACGATGGCCAGGCTACGCGAGGCGCCGCCCAGCAATATGGGCTCGGACAATGCCCGATGGACCGGCGCCAGATAGCCCGGCACCTCTTCTTCCCGGCCCTCCATCAGACCAGCGCTCCGCCGCCGAAGGAGAAGAAGGACAGGAAGAAGCTCGAAGCCGCAAAGGCGATCGACAAGCCGAAGACGATCTGGATGAGGCGCCGGAACCCGCCCGAGGTATCACCGAAGGCGAGCCCCAGGCCGGTGGCGATGATGATGATCACCGCGACGATCTTGGCGACCGGGCCTTCGATCGACTCCAAAATCGACTGGAGCGGCGCTTCCCAGGGCATGGACGAGCCCGAGGCATAAGCGGGACTGGCGAGCGCGATGAGGCCGATGCCAAGGGCGAGAGGCATGGCGCGCAAGCGACGGGCGGCGCGGCGGGACAGATCGATCATGGTTCTTCTCCGATGTCGGGGGTTGCAGGCGTGAGGCGGTAGTCGCCGAGGGCCGGATCGAGGCCTTCGACGCGCATGAGCTGGGCGAGGCGCCGCCCGGTGCCGTGCCGGACCAGCACGGCGACGAGATCGATGGTCTCGGCGAGCAGCGCCTTGGGCACGGTCACCACGGCTTCCTGGATGAGTTGCTCCATGCGACGCAGCGCACCCACGGCCGTGTTGGCGTGGATCGTGCCGACCCCGCCGGGATGGCCGGTGCCCCAGGCCTTCAAAAGGTCGAGCGCTTCGCTTCCTCGCACCTCACCGATCGGGATGCGGTCGGGTCGCAGGCGCAGCGAAGAGCGCACGAGGTCGGAGAGCGACGCGACGCCATCCTTGGTGCGCATCGCGACGAGATTGGGCGCAGCGCACTGCAGTTCGCGCGTGTCCTCGATCAGCACCACGCGATCGGAAGTCTTGGCGACTTCGGCCAGGAGCGCGTTGGTGAGCGTGGTCTTGCCGGTGCCGGTGCCGCCCGCGACGAGGATGTTGAGCCGCTCGGCGACGCCGCGGCGGAGTACCTCGGCCTCGGCACGGGACATGATGCCCGCCGCGACATAATCGTCGAGCGTAAAGACCGCGACGGCGGGTTTGCGGATCGCAAAGGCCGGCGCGGTCACGACGGGCGGCAGCAGGCCTTCGAATCGCTCGCCGCTTTCCGGCAGTTCGGCCGAGACGCGCGGCGATCCGCTATGGACCTCAGCCCCGACATGATGGGCGACGAGGCGGATGATGCGCTCGCCGTCGGCGGGAGAGAGGCGTTCGCCGCTGTCGCTGATCCCGTCCCCCAGCCGGTCGACCCACAGCCGCCCGTCAGGATTGAGCATCACTTCGATGATGGCGGGATCGGCGAGCCAGGCCGCGATCGAGGCGCCCATGGCAGTGCGCAGCATGCGCGCGCCGCGTGCGTGGACTTCCGATCTCTGGCTGGCTGCGCCCATGACATATCCCCGTTCGAGCGCACCGACGATGATCCGCCCGGCGCGATGGGGATGATTAAGAGACGCAGAAAGCTGCGCGGTTCAACAGCGCGTTGATCGCAGCGAAAGCCAGCGCAGAAAGACAGGCAGTGGCGTACAGGCCGGTCAGGACTTCCCTTGTCCGGCCGCCCCGCAAGGCACCAGCCAGCGCGGTCTGATTCGCGACAATTCGGAATAGAGCGCGTTGATCAGCAGCGGGTCGGACCCAACCGGCGAATAGAGGCCAACGATGCGCGGCTGCTTGTAAAGATCGTTCGTTCCCTGGCCGGTCGCATAGAGGGTGGCGCGCATATTGCCGATGGCAAGGATCGCATTCTCGATCGTGGTCTGGTCGAGCTTGTTCGGCAAAGGTAAGGCGGTGGCGATACTCTTGCCGCTGACGCCGAGCGACTGGACCGTGAGCGTCCCGGTGACCCGTTTCGCTTCAGCTTCCGCGCCGATCGCCGATAAGCCTGCCAGGGTCAGGCCACCCTGCAAGGATAGAATGTCCGCGGAAAGGCGCAGACCGATCCCGACATAGACGGGCACCGTTACCTGTTGATAGTGACCTTCCGCGAATTTCTCGGCTTCCGCCTCCAGGAAACGGGAGCGTGCGAGAGCAACCTCCGCAGGAGCCACAGACTGCAGGGCCGCCTGCATGCCGGTACTGTTGGAGATGACAGCATCATAACCGATGATCTTGCCGCCCATCGGCAAGGGATCGCTGAGCGCAACCGGAACGCTCAAAGTCTGGCCTGGCACCGTCACACGTTTGCGGATGTAGAATATTTCGGGAACCGCATCGGCCTGAATATAGTCAAGCACGGCCTTATACTGGCCGCCCTTGCTGGTGAGCGTCGCTGGACCGAACGTCAGGCTCCCTTTCGTCTGGTCGAATGTCGCGACCGCAAACCGGATCGTCTGGTCAGGCAGTCTGCTGAGAACATCGGCGTTGGCCGTCACATTGCCTCCGCCCGATGTCTCCGTGCAACTGTCCGCACCGCTGGCCTGATCGACCGGCAAGGGATCAAGCGGAACATAGCCGTAAGCCGAAGCCTTCTCGCCCGGTGTTTCGATCCGGCCAATGGAAGCACAGCCTGTCAATGTCGACAGCAAAGGCATGACCAATAGAATCGCGGTCCTTTTCATGATTTTCCTCCCGGATATGTAATGGACGACTCGATCTTTGTCGCTCCAGCATATTGTCGATGCAGACGAGCGAGCAGGCGTTTCAGCGCCCGATTGGGGTTATCATCCAACCAGCAGGCAAAGCTGGTCACATATTCGGGTCCGATCGCGCCCGTCAGTTCATGAAAGATGGTGCCCGCATACTGATCGCCGAGCATGGAATCGAGGCAAAGGCAGATACCGCGTCCTGCGCCGACCATGTTAATGACGCCCCGCGTGCTGATGTCATGGATGACGATGGGCGGTGAGACCTGGAGCGGTGCGAAGCGATCCTCCAGCAGTTCGCGGATCGCATCGCTGGGATCATAGCCTGACACGAGAAACGTCTCGCCGATGAGATCCGGCCATTGCAGCAAGGGACGCGATGCAAGCGGGTGCTCGACCGGCAGGCACAGAATAATCCGTTCCGTCCAAAGCGGGGCGCTCAGTCCCTGAAAATTGGCGGGATTTCCGCGGACGATGGCCAGATCAATCCGCCCGCTCGCCAATGTCTCGAACAACCGATCATGCGACAGTTCGACGGGGAGATGCTGAATATCCGGATAGGCCGGATCGGCGGCGAATAACAATCGATGCAAATCCCCGTTCGCGACGGAGCCATGATAGCCGATGGCGATCTGGCCAGCCTTGCCATCTGCGATGCGTCGCACCGCTCCCACGAGTTGATGGAAGTCCTGGAGAATCTCTGCGGTATGCCGAAGGAATACGCGGCCAGCGGGCGTGGGCACCAGCCGACGCCTTTGCCGTTCGAACACTGGGCATCCCAGTTGGAATTCGAGATCCCGCACGCGCTTGTTGACGGTCTTGGGCAGCATATTGAGCGCGCGGGCTGCTTTTCCGAACGACCCATGCAACTCGACGGCCAGTGCCGTTTCGATCTGTGCTCGCTCGACGCCTGTCCGGACCGAGACCGGATCAATCAGGGCCGGAGGTTTGCCATTGGCCTCGATTTCCTGGATGATCCGAAGCATGGGCGCTATGCTGTTCCAGTCCGACAGGACAGGCAGAAGCCGGCACGATGGCCCGCTGCTCTGACTGCCCGAAAAACCTCGCTCATGGCCTCGTCACCAGTTCCATGATTTTGGGGATGGCGTGGGCGCGCAGCCGGTAGCTGCGTGTCCCGGTCTCGATGAGGTCGGCCGGAAGTCCATGATCCTCCAGCCCGTTGCGCAAATGGCAGACATAGACCTTGATGACATTGGGGGATTTCGACGCAACGCCCGCCGACGAAGCGAGAACCTTCTGATCCACGAACACGTCGGTTTCCTCGATCATTCGCAGCAGGATAGCGGCACCCGGCCGTCCGGCGCGATGGATGCGGTGATGAATGCGCGTCTTGACCAAATCCCGCCAGCATTCCGAGAATTTCCGGTCGGGATGCATGAGTTGCTCTTCAAAGGCGGCCGCGATGTTCCGGATGTTGGCCAGGACATCCTCTGAAGGTGGCGCCTCCAGAGCACGCTTTCTCGTGTGACGCGCCGCAGTTTTTTCCTGTTCTATCCGATCAGCCAAAAGGGTTTGCGCCAAGGTCAGAGCATCGGCCGCCACGCGCACGAGTTGCTTGATCTGATGCAATTCCTGAGGTTCGGTTGGTCCTCTGTCAGCCACCCTATGTTCCTGCCCCGTCCAGATAGGAGGCCGCTTCGCTGCCCGCTTCGAGGCTTGCCGCCTTTGATGGAGCGAATGCGCCATTCAACGCCAACGCAGCGATGATGCCGACAACGCCGAGAAGCTGGAGCAAGAGGAGCGCGATGATGACCCGGCTTCTCCCCGAACGCTCTTCTTTCGCGCGCCGCTTGGACACCTCGAGTTCGATGCTAAGCCGCAGGAGAAGACTTTGAGCATCGTCGAGACGACGGCCGTAGCGTTGATCGAGGCCAGCGACATAGCCGTCGACCAGCGTGCATATATCGCGTGAAACGGCGAGCCGGGTCTCTCGCGCATCATTGATCAGGATATCCGCGATCAATTGCTCCGTGCGGTCGGTGGAGACGCCAGCAGCGGCCAGTAGCTGCCCCAACCCGACATAGGGGTTCGCCCCTGTCTCGGCGCGGCCCTGCGTGATCTTGCCTTCCGCTATCGGATCAAGCACCCCCTGCACAAAGGCGGCTTGATCGCCGCCGCCCGTCACGGTCGCACGATCGAACGGGTCCGAACTCAGCCGGGACATTTCAGCGCCAGCCGGCGATCAAGCAATTGGGAGCGTTGTTCCAGCGTAAGCGCTGCGCCATGGGTCGTCTCGATCTCGGCATAGACGTCGCAGGCCTGCGCGCTATTGGCTGGCCCCATGTCCGTCAGGGCTTGTCCGAGCGCAAACAGGTCGTCGATAATGAACGGCGCATTGGGAGCCTTCTCATACAGTTCGAGAAAGAGTTGTGCCGCCTGCGCGTGTTTGCCCTGTCCCTGAAAAGCCCGGCCAAGCTGAAAGCGAGCCTCGCTGGCGCGGGGATCGGCAGGCCAGGCCGCGACGAAGCTGTCGAAAGCAAGCTCGGCCCTCGGCCAGTCCTGCCGCTCGGCATAGAGCATCGCCTGCCCAAAGCGATCGTCAGCGCTGAGCGGCTGCGCAGCAGTTGCGACCGGCTGCGGAATAGATGCCGGCGGCGGCGCAGGTACGGCCGCCTGGCGTTCCACCGCATCGAGCCTTGCCTCGGTATCGCCTTTCATGGTCTGCACCTGGGCCATACCGGTGACGAGCGCGCGGTGATCCTGTTCCTGGGCGGAAATGAGCCCCGAGAGTGCCCGCTCCAGAGCGGCGAGCCTGCGATCGAGCTGCATCAGGGCATCGATCGATACAGACTGGTCTGATGCAGTGCTCGCGGCTCCCCTGGCTGATCCTCCTGTTTCGAGTAGCGCCACCTTCTGCTCGACCTGCCGCAGGCGCTGCTCGATGGCGCCCAGGCTTTGCGCATGCGCCACGCCCGCAAACGACAGCGGCGCGAGCACCGCCGCCGCCCATTTAAGCGCAAGGCTTTTGCTCGGAAACCAAGGCGAAAGCCGGTAGCGCATCAGAAGCGGAATCCCACGCCTGCGCCCATGATGATCGAGCGCATCCTGTGCGAAACGGTCTGGCTGGTCCCGCCCTGGTCGAGCGTGAGCTTCGAATTGGCGCCGAGATATTTGGCGTCAATGTTGATGTAGAGTTGCTCGTTAATCGCGATGTCAGCGCCGACCTGTGCGACCGGTGCGAGGCCGCCCTTGATATCCGCCGAATAAGAAATTCCCGGCGTCACCACACGGTTGGTGAGGACTTCTCCCGCCTTTTCGCTGTAGAAATTGGCATAGGAAAGTCCCACGCCCACATAAGGTCGGAACTGCTTGGAAGCTGGCATCAGATGATATTGCAGCATGGCGGTCGGGGTGATCAGACCGGCCGATACAAGGGTCTTTCCGCTCCTGTCCTTGATATCATAGGGCGCGCCGCCGAGGGTCAACTCGGTCGCGAGGTGATCGGTCATGAAGAAGGTGAGGCTCGCTTCACCACCCGGCGCCGCCTTTGCCTTTGCGGAGACCGGCGTGCCGCCCACATCGACCGTGACAACACTGCTACCCGTGCGCAGGACATACCCGCCCCGGATCTTGATCAGCATGTCGCCGGGCTCGGCTGCTGCGGGTGTCGATAGAGCCATCGCGGCCAAGGCCGCCAGCGCTAAAGTAACAGAACGCATCTTTGATTCCCCCTTATGGTCTGGACAGGCCGGGGAGACCGAGAAGCACGGTCTCGCCTCGGCGATTCTGGCATTGGCTGGCCTCATCGCTGCCGGTCGCGACCGGACGCTCCCTGCCGAAAGAGGTCACGAAAAGCCTTTGGGGCGCGACACCACGCGCGGTGAGGTAGAATTTCATGGCAGCGGCGCGCTTTTCGCCGAGCGCGAACTGCTGTTCGCGCGGCGCCAGTTCGTCGGCATGTCCCTGGAGCGAAGCCCGTATATCCGGGTGGGCACGCAACCACGCCGCCTGCCGGTCGAGAACCGCGCGGGCGATAGGCGTCAGTTCGGCACTGCCTCGTCCGAACAGGATGCGGATCGTGCCTGCATAGCGTTCGAAATCCTCCATCGTCGCGGGCGTATCGGCGTCACGTATCTCCTGGGCGGGCAAATTGTTCTCGCGCGAGGCGAGCGGCTCAGGCGACGGCCCCTGAAATTCGAACAGCGGCGGCGGCAACAAAGGCTGCGTCGGCCGCTGACAGGAGGCGAGCGCGCCGCACAGAACGAGGCAGGCCAGACCGCGGCCAGTACGTATCCACCGAGCTCTCATGGACGCTTCCCCGACCAGGCCGGCTCCGAGGCCGCTGCGCCGGTTGCAACCGGCTGCTGCACTTTTCCGGTCAGATCGGTCAGCCAGATCGTCGGCAGCATGGCGCCAGCGGCGGTGCGCTGGAACATGATGGCACGCCCACTCATGCCCCAGCTCGGGTCTTCGTCGCGGCTGCCCGATGTGAGTATCCGCTCTTTGGATCCATCGGGTTTCATGATCCCGATGCGGAGCGCTCCACCGTCGATCTGAGTGAAGGCAATGAGGTCGCCGCGCGGGCTCCAGACCGGCGAGGCATGGCCGCCTGCGCCAAAGCTGACGCGACGCTGATCGCTGCCGTCCGGTGCCATGACGTAGAGCTGGGAATCGCCGGAACGGTTCGACTCGAAGACGATCGCACTCCCGTCCGGCGCGAAGCTGGGACTGGTATCGGTTCCTGCTCCGCTGGTGAGCTGGCGCACGCTGTTGCTGGCCAGGTTAACGGCATAGATGTCCGCATCGCCGTCATAGGCGAGGGAGAAGACGATGGTCGCACCGTCCGGTGAGAAACGCGGAGCGGACGGAACGCCTGCTGGTAGCTTGAGTGCGGTCGTGGAGCCGCTGTCCAGATCGGCAACGACGAGCCTCGGGGCGGCGGCATCGACATAGGACAGAAAGACAATGCGCCGGCTTCCTGGACCGAAACGCGGCGTAGCGACGAGTTCCTTGCCCTGGGTCAGTTCGGTCGGGTTGGCGCCGTCATAGTCCATCGACACCAACCGGGTGCGCTGGCCGGGAATCGCTCCGTCCTGCGCAGCGACGAGCATCCTCGTATCGAAATGGCCTGGATCTCCGGTGGTAAAGGCGAAGACCATATCGGCGCATTTATGGGCGGCCCGCCGCCATTGCGCCGTCGCGACGATGATGCGCTGCGAGGCTTCGACATGGGCACCAAAGACATCGTAAAGCGCGCAGTCATAGGCCAGCAGATTGTTTCCGGCAGGTCGCGCGCGTCCAATAACTAGCGCCTGTGCGCCTGCGCGTGCAAAGGGGGCAAACGCGATCTCGTCTGCGATCGCATAGTGTCCATCGAAGGGTACAAGCCGATAGAGGCCTGTCGAAACCAGATCGGCCCGCACGATTTTCGCCAGGGCCGCACCAGCATCCTCGCCACCGGCAACGTCCGGAATGCTGCCACTCAGAATATCGGGTACGGCAATCAGCAAAGGTGAAGCCACGCCTTGCGTGATATCGACATGGAGCGGTCCTTCGGCCCGGAGCGGAGACGCCAGAGCGACGAGCGGGACGAGAACCGCAGAAAGGATCGACCGTCTCATGATATGTCTCTCGGATCGAAATTGAGCTCGACGTCAGCCCAGGCGTCATAGAGTTCGGGCGGAAGCCGCAGCGGCGCGCAACGCAGGATGGCGCGCCGGACGCTCCCGGCAAGCGCATTGGCATATGCACCATTGGCTGCGGTCTGACCGCCGATGCGGGACAGAGCCGGCGTGCCGAGCACGCCCCCGTCCCGGCCAAGTCTGATCCGCATGACTATAGTGACGTGGCCGCTATTGTCTTCCGCCTGCGGCGGGTTCCAGCAGGGGGTGATCTGCGAGCGGATCATATCGGCGAGGTTGGTGCGCTGCCGGATCGAAAGGCCCGCCACGCCTTTGGGCACGGCCTGCCCGATCGCGGAGCCAATCGCTGCGGAATTGAGACGCGGCCGCGGTGCCGGCCCGGCGGTCTGCCCGAGCGAGCGGGCCAGCGCGGCCGCATCAAGACGACGCGGCGACGATGGTGCTGGTGTTGCTGCAGGCGCTACGGCGGATGGCGCTGAAACGGGGGAAGCAATACGCGTGGGCGCCGGCGCCGGGGGTAAAGGTGGCGCCGGCGCCGCCGACTGCGGTCTGGCGACCGGGCCGGGTCCAAGTGCGGGCATCGGTGGCGCGCTTGTTGGCGAGGGAGGCGAAACGGCTTGCGCCGTCATGGGCTGCGGCGCCGGCGATGGAGCGGGCACAGCCTGAACGGAAGATGCTTCAACGGAAGCGGCGACGGCTGGTTCGACCTCGGCACCACGAACGTGTTCGACATGCTGCTGCTGCGCAAGCGCGGGGTCAGGCAGCGGCATGGCATGGTCGAGATCGACAATTTCGATCGCCATGCCGGCGGGCGGCGGCACGAAATCGCGCGCGCGAAAGGTCACCAGCGACAGCAAGGCCAGCAATCCCAGGTGGAGGAGAAACGAAACGAAGGAAGGCAGACGCGCATTCACGGCCCTTCCTTCTGGTCGCTGGGCAGGCGCGAGTCCGAAAGGAAGGCGACCTTCGAGAAGCCTGCGGCGCCAACCTCGGCGACGATCTGCATGACCGTCCCATAAGCAAGAGTGCGATCCGCGCGCACGAAGACCCTCAGGCTGGCTGGATCGACGGAAGCCTGCGCCAGTTGGCGCAGGGTATCGCCGAATGCCTCACGGGCAACCACGGCGTCACCGATGAACAGGTCACCCGTGGCATCGATCGTGATCATCAGCGGCTTGCTGTCGGAGGCGAGCTCGCGCGTACGTGCTTCGGGCAGATCGACCTTCACGCCGGTCGCGACCAGCGGCGCGGTGATCATGAAGATCACCAGCAGCACGAGCATCACATCGACTAGCGGGGTGACGTTGGTCTCGCTCAGCAGCGGCCCATGGGGCGGACGGCCCCGGGCGATTGGGCCTGACGCGAGGGTCATCGGAAATAGTCCTTAAATGAGCCGCCTCTGCCAGCGCCGGACGCCATAGGCATCGGCGAAGCGCGGGAGACGGGCGCAACCTGATGAAATTCTGCTATTCAAAAAGAAAGTCCGGCGCGCGCCCAAGGACACGCGCCGGCATTCCTTTTAATGCGTCACCGCGACGTTCACGTTGGTCCCACCGATGGTGAGCGTGTTGGTCGCGCTGTTGCCATAAGCCGCCGATGCCAAGCTGTTGCCGTTGATCGACAGGCTGGCATTGGTCACTCCGCCGGTGTTGCCAGCGCCAGTCGCCACCGCATTGATCGCAAGCGCGCCAGTGGTGATACCTATGGTCGCATTGATCGCGCCGGTATTGCTCTGGTTGCTGGCGATGGCGGAGGTGGTCGGCACTGCGCCCGTAGCCGGGCTGTTGAGCGCCATCAGGGTCAGCGAGTTGGTCGCGGCGTTGCCATAGGCCACCGAGACCGCGCTGTTGCCGTTAACAGTCACCGCCGAATTGGTGACCGAAGCCGCCGTTCCGAGGTTGTTGAACGAGGCTCCATAAGTGACGTTCGCCGCCGCCGTGATGGCGCCGGCATTGCTCTGCTCGTTCATCACGGCGAAGCTCGCCGAGACATTATCATCCCGCGTTGCGGTCAGCGAAGCGGAGCCACCAGCACTCGTATTGGCGAAGCTGGTCGCCGATGCCGAGAGCGCGTTGGTGGCGTTGTTGCCGCCGGCGCGCGCCGAGGTGCTGTTGCTGTTGAGCGCCACCGAGCTGCTGTCCAGCGGGCTCGGATCCGTTCCGGTGGCCGCATCATAGCCAGCCAGAACGACATCCGCCTTGGTCGTGGCATTCGCCGTGACCGCACCGCCGCTGCTCTGCAGGTTCATGACGCCCGCTGACGCCGTGTCGGAATTGCCCGACAGGGTCAGCGAATTCGTCGCCCGGTTGGCAAGGGCCGTCGCAGAGGTGGCGTTACCGCTGAGATCGACCGTGCTCTGGTTGATGCCGTTGGTTGCGAACTGGGGTTGTGCCGTCGCGCCGCCGTCATTGTTCCAGATATTGGTAGTCGCCGTCGCGGTGACCGGGTTGGTGGTCACCAACTGCGAGTTGCCGACGACATAGTCAGCAGCTGCACTGTAGGTGGTGATGGTCCCCCCGAGCGAGGCGTTGGCACCGCCAGCCGTTGTCGAGGACAGGCTGGTATCGGCCGCAACAATCATGCTGTTGGTCGCCGCGTTGACCGTCGTCGACGCCGTATTGCTGTTGTTGTCCAGCGCCAGCGTCGATGTGCTGTTTCCGGCAGGCGCCGCAGCGGTCATCGTAGAGGTCGCGGAGAATGCAGCACTGCCCGTTGCCCGCTGAACCGACTGCAAGGCACCATTGGTGGAGACGCTTCCGCCTTCTAGCGCCATGCTGTTGGCGGCGGTGTTGCCCATGGTCGTTGCCGACTGCGTGTTGCCAGAGACGGACAAGGTGCTGCCGGTGATGTCGCTGGTGGCGTCCACTGCCGCAGGAGCGCCGGCGCCCAGCGTCACGATATCGTAGGTGCCGGTAACCGCTGTCGTTTCAGCGCCGCTCACAGTCTGGATGCTGGCGAGCGCGTGATCCGCAACTGCGGTGACCTCGGTCCCCGAAGTGTGGTACGGCGTTGCCGTCGCACCGCTGGTGGTGTCCGAAGCCAGCAGCGTGCTGCTGCCGGTCACGTTGACGCTGTTAGTTGCGGCGTTGCCGGTGGTCGCGCCGGAGATGGCGTTTCCTTCCACCAAGACGCTGCTGTTGGCGATATCCCGACCGACCGTGACGTTGGCACCGCTGAAGGTCGAGATGGTGGCGCCCAGAGCACCCGAGCTGGTCTGGTTATTGGCCAGAGCCGAAGTCGTGGTAACATTGGTCGCATCGAGCGCAATGCTGTTGGTGCCGGCGTTGCCGGTGACCGTCGAGCTTTCCTTGTTGTCGGACACCGAGACCGTGCTGGCACTGACATCGCTCAGAATCGGATCGGTGACGCCTGTCGCCGACACGCCGAACAGAGCGCCGACCGTGCTCGAAAGCGCACCGGTATTGGCCTGCTTGCTCGATACGGCCATGTCCGCCGCTGCAACGCCATCGCTATTGGCCGAAGCAACAGACGAGTTGCTGACCCCATTGCCACGGGTCAGGTTGGTGGCGCTTGCCGCCAGAGCATTGGTGGCGCTGTTGCCCCTGGCCGAGCCGCTCGTGCTGTTGCCGTCCACGGTCACACTGCTGTTGGCAATGTCGTTGCCAACGGTGACCAGCACACCGCCCGATTTCGCGGTGGCGTTGCCGATCAATGCCGTAGCAGTACCGTTCATGGTCTGGTCACTGGCAATAGCAGCGCTGGTGCCCAGGTTCGTCCCCGACAGCGTGATCGCATTGCCGGTGCCGAGCGTCGCATTGCCTGCCGCATTGGCCGCGAGGCTGTTGCCGTCCGACGTCACGCTCGAGCTGGTCAGGCTGCCGCTGATCGCCGTGCTGACCGAGGTGCTCTTGGTGGGTGTGCCGAAGCTGTCGACGAGGCCCGCCTGCACGCTGGTGCCGGAAGCCACCGACTGCTCGTTTGCCACCGCGAAGGCAGCATTGGCGGTCGACACAACCCCGTTAACGCCAGCAGAGGGCACTTCCGTGCCCAGCGTGTTGATGGTGGTGGCCGAGGCGGTGATGGCGTTGCCACCCCGGTTGGCCGCCGCATCGGCAAGCACGCTGTTGTTCGATGCCGTGATGGCGGAGCTGCCGATCACATCGCCGTCGATCGCGTTGGAAACGATCGGGCCATCCGAACCTGCGCCGCCGACCTGCGCCACGATCGTCTGCGTGCCGGTGGCGACAGTCACGTCCTGCTGCGAGGCGATCGCCGCGACTGTGCCGGTGGATGGCGACGCGAGGCTACCCGTC
This sequence comes from Sphingobium indicum BiD32, assembly GCF_000382885.1. GTDB lineage: Bacteria > Pseudomonadota > Alphaproteobacteria > Sphingomonadales > Sphingomonadaceae > Sphingobium > Sphingobium japonicum_C. Next base: position 197 of record NZ_CAVK010000112.1, on the reverse strand, counting down.
GCAATGCTGTTGGCGTCGATCGTGGTCGCGTTCGAAACCTCGTTGCCGCGCGCCAGAGCGCGAGCCGAGTTGCTGTCGTTGGCCAACGTCGAGCCGGTCACATTGCCGGTGACAGTGGCCAAATATCCTGCGGTGCCTGCCGCATCATCAACCGAAGCGGTAACGGTCTTGGCGCCAGCGCTGGTAACCGCCAGTTC
>NZ_CAVK010000113.1 GCF_000382885.1 Sphingobium indicum BiD32 | reverse complement strand
GGCCTTCACCGGATGGCTACGGTTCTGCAGGCGCTGTACTCGCTTGCGGACGAGGCGACCGGGTTCCAGATCAAGGGCCGGCTCTCGTTCCAGCGCTTCCTGTAGCTCGGGCTCGAAGGCACTGTGCCCGACGCGGCCACAGTTTAGCTGTTCCGCGATTGGCTGGTGAATGTGATCGACAGGCTGTTCTCCCGCTTCGATGCGGCGCTCATTGACCGGGTTATCTCGCCATGGGCGGGCAGATCATCGACGCTAAGGCCGTGCCCGCGCCCTGGCCGAGGAACTACGACACTCCGATCTTCGGATAGCGGCCGAGCAGGAGGATGCCAAAGCCCCCTATCCCAAACAAGGCAAAGGCAAGTTGGAAACTGACAGTGTAAGATCCTGTCAAGTCCGCCAGATAAGCAAAGCTCACGGGCCCAAACCCCGCTCCGAACGCCACCCCAAAATATAGCAGGCCATAGATACGGCCATAACTTTTCATTCCAAAATAGCGGGCCGTGAAATACGCAAGGAGATCAAGCTCCGCACCCGCAGCAGCGCCAACAAGTACTGATGCGGCAACGGCAGCGAAATAGCTCGGATCATCGAGGAAGATCAGGCAAGCGATCATCGGAACAGTAAGTACCACGGCCGCCACTCCTGGCCCCCAGAAGCGGTCAAGGAACCAGCCTATGGCCAACCTGGCGACGATCAGCGAAACTCCGTAAGCACTTTGCACCGAAGCCGCTTCTTGCGGTGTAAAGCCACGATCTGTAAGCACCGGGATCAGATTGGGTACTATCCCGCTAATTGCCAAAAACATGAACAGAATCGAGAGAAGCAAGACCCAGAAGCGATAGGATCTTATCGCCTCCCCCAAGGTCGAGCCAGACGCAAGGTCCAGTTCGTCGCGACTGGTGCGAACCGCTTCGTTCGCGTTCGGGTAGAAGAACAAGACGGCTGCCACCAGCGCGAGCAAAGGGAGGACCGACAACGCCAAAAATCCTACCCGCCAGCCACTGTGATCGACAATATACACCGCATATTGAGGGACCAGGATCGCAGCCATCCCGGTACCACTCAACGCCAAGGCCAAGGCCAGACCTCGCTGCTGGACAAAGCGGCCCGCGATCGCGCGGCTCCAGGTAACGGGCGCACTGCCGGCACCCAACACGGCTATGACGGCGTAAGCCAAGTAAAAGTTCCAAAGCGTCGGCCCCGTGGATGCCGCAATGATATAGCCAGCGGATACCCCAAGCAGCCCAAACAGAGCTATTCTGCGTGCCCCATACCGATCCAATAATAGGCCAATCAACGGTGAGGCTATCCCACCCAGCCCTACTCCGAAAGCAATCGCCCCTTGGACCTGAGCGCGACTCCATCCAAATTCGTTGCGAAGCGGATCGATGAAGGCGCCGATGGCGTATGTATTGAACCCCACCGAACCGAACCCGACTCCCAACGCGCAGGCTAGCAATAGCCGCCATTCGCGGCTGACATCGTGCTCTTTGCTGTGCTGTGTCGGGTCTCGATCCATGCCATTCTCTCCCCGCATTCGCGCACCGGTCGGGTGCTCTTATTAGCAACATCCTATTGGCAAAACCAAAGCGAAGGCCCGACGAGTCCATCTCGTCGGGCCTATACGGGAGCCGCACAATCCTAGACTGTAAGGGCATACCGCCCTAATCGAAAAGCTGGCTGTCAACCTGCCCGTTCGCAGCCAACAGCCCAGATTATGCGACCTTCAGGGCAATAGGAACCCGGCGCAGCGCCCGGCGTTCAGTCTCTGGGAAATCGGCACGCGCATGTTGCAGATGAAGATTGTCCCAGATGATCAGGTCGCCCGGCCGCCACTTGTGAGCGTACTCATCGGGAATCGAGTCGAGATAAGCGAACAAGTCGTCCAGCAACTTGTCGCTTTCCTCTCGTGAAAGACCGATGACCTCGGTGGTGAACAACTTGCTGATATAGAGCAGTGGCGTGCCGCTTTCCGGATGAACCCAGACGACCGGATAGACCGAGGTATCCACTTTGTCGCTCAGCTTCGACGGATCCGGACGCGCGTCCCCGCGATTTGCATTATAGTCGTAGACGTGGCGCGCCGACAGCCCCTCAATGCGCTTCTTGAGGCTTTCGGGCATGTCCCGGAAGGCCCTTGCGGCGTTCAGGAAGCGAGTCTCGCCGCCATGCTCCGGGGCCTCGATTGAATAGAGGGAAATACCCTTGAGCGGCGTGTCAAGGAACATGTGATCTGAGTGGTAGAACAACTCACCGTTTGGCACGCGCCCATCGGAATGTACGTTCGATATATAGGTGAACTGCCGACCATCCTTCATTATCTCGTCCGTCGTCGAAATCGGACCGACAGCCTTCACAAGTTCGAGATGCTGCTCCTCGTTCACGCCGGAGTTCCGAATTAGGACCAGTTGGTGATTATCAAAAAGAAGTTTAATCGCCCCCCTGGTTTCATCGGTTATGTTGTTGGCATCGAAGTCAAGAATTTCAACGCCAAAGGAATCTGACAGCGGCTTGAGATGCATGCCCATGATTTGGCTCCTCTTTCAAAAGTTTCGATAAGCGACGCCGATCAGTTGCCTGACAGATGCAATCGCAATTCGCGCTTCAGGATCTTGCCCGATGGATTTTTGGGTAGAGCAACGAGGAATTCCACCTGCTTGGGCCGCTTGAATGGCGCCAGACTCGTGCAGACCTCAAGAACATCTTCGGCCGTCGCCTCGTGCCCATCCTTGAGCACCACGACCGCGCAAACCCGTTCAATCCATTTCGGGTCAGGTAGTCCGATAACAGCCGCCTCGCTGATAGCGGGATGCCGATAGAGCACCTCCTCAACCTCCCGCGAGGAAACATTCTCTCCACCGGAATTGATCATGTCCTTCTTGCGGTCAACAATCGTGATGTAGCCTTCAGAATCACGCGTAGCGAGGTCGCCGCTGTGGAACCAACCGCCCTCGAATGCAGCCGCAGTAATCTCCGGAGCCCGGTAGTACCTCATCAGCAGCTGGGGTGATCGGTGGACAATCTCGCCCACAGCGCCCACGTCAACGTCCCGCATATCATCATCAACTACACGGGTTTCCACGAACATGACTGGGCGCCCTGCTGAAGAAGGACGGTCCGCGTGCTCCTCCGGAGTCAGGGCCGTCGCCAACGGGCCGATTTCTGTTTGCCCATAGTAATTCCACACACGCAGCCATGGCAACTGCCGGCGCATCTGCTGAATGACCTCGGTCGGCATGATCGAGGCCCCGTAATAACCCTTAGATAGTGTCGCCAACCGATCCGGTGAGAAAGTGGGATGGCCCAAGATGCCAATCCAAACCGTTGGCGGCGCAAAAAATGAGGCTACACCATTCGCCTCAATAATCTCGATCACCTCGCCAATATCGACCCGGTCAAGAATGATGTTTTCAGCGCCGAGAAACAGGTAAGGGATCAGAAAACAATGAAGTTGGGCGCAATGATAAAGCGGAAGCGCATGAAGAACCACATCATCCGATCGATATTCGCCGACTGCGATGCAGCTCATGTACTGATGGATCAATCCCTGGTCAGATAGAAGCGCACCTTTCGGAGCGGATTCTGTCCCACTCGTGTAGGCCAACTGAGCTGGCCTCGATGCGTTAGAGCCTAGGCCCGTCGCCCTCGGAAGCTCGGCATCTACGGCGACGGTTACCTCAAGCGGGCAACATGTGACATTTGCCTGAACTGCGCCGACGGCAGCACTCGCCGTGTCCATGAACTCTGCATCGGCAAGCAACAAGGTCGGAGCAGCGTGATCCAGTATGTAGGCTACCTCATGACAACCAAGCATGAAGTTCACTGGAACATGGATCGCCCCCAGATATTGCGTTGCGAGAAATCCGATGGCGTATGCATCGCTGTTGCGCCCCAGAAACGCGACGCGGTCGCCTTCGCGGACGCCTTCGCGAACCAGATCGTCCGCGAAGGCAACCGCCGCTGTAATGAGCTGACGATAGGTCCAACTGCGCTGTCCAAAACGGATTGCCACCGCATCGGGAGTGCGGCGCGCACTGCGCAAGACCCCTTCGAAAATGGCGCTCGCTTCGTTAGTCATTCGACCTCCTGAATCCTCAGGCAACTCAGTGGACCTATGAGACGTCAATGCCGCTTAGGCTCAAGGTACGGACAGGCCATTCTTCTTTCGCACAGCCATGATGCGCTCGTATTCTTCCATATAGCCGGGCCGCGCTTCGGAGCATTCCAGCTTGTAGGTGTCGACCCGCAGCGGATGACCACCGCGCGACGACAACGTCGCATACCAAAGCGGCTCATCCGAGTTGTTGCGCATCTGATGCGAGGCGTTGGGCGGCATGAAAGCTGCGTCGAACTTCTCGACGTTGTAATCGGCAAATTCGGTGCGGATCTGCCCCTTGCCTTGGTACACTAGGTACCAACACTCGTAGGGCCCCTCATTGTGCGGCAGATGGCTGTGGAAGCCTTCGGACTGGCCCGGCTGCAGGCACGAGATGCAGAAAACATTGAACCAGTCTGACACGTCGCTGACATCATAGAACCACCAGGGTCGGTGCGTGGCACCAATCTTGTTTTCGTGCCACTGTACCGGATAGGTATCAGCGAAGCGGAACAGCTTGATGGTCGGCCGCTCCCCATCGACGGGACGCACGGAATGCTTGGGCTCAACTAGCTCGGGCAAGGGGAATCTCCTTCGTCTCGGGTTATAATTCACATATTACATGTACTTTTTCGGCGGTCAACTGTCCCGTTTCAAGGGTGGCCTCGCGAATGCCCTTCGCAGGATATGCAGTTGGTAAGCCACTGGCGGCGGCCATATTGTGCAGTTCGGGTTCGCCATGAGGAGCCCGATGATGCGACCCTCAAATCAAAATGTCGCCGAGTACAACGGGAAGACCGCCCGGAGACGGGGCTCCCGCCGCTGCAAATCCGGCAAATCTTTCAATACCACCTGCTCGGCTAAGAAAAAACCGGAGTGCGGCAAGCGCACTTACCTGCACTCCGGTCTTCGGTACGCATTAGCGAAAGGGCCGCCAAGTCAGCTGCATGGCCAACCTGGCGAAACTTCCTCAGAAGTCGAACGTCAGATCAACGCCAACGGTCCTGGCATTCTCGTAGCTGGCGCCTACCAGGTTCGGGATTGCCGTTGCGCTGACCAAGCGATCGTTATCGAACAGATTACGACCCCAAAGCGCCAGTTCGAGCTTGTGGTCGGCGATGTTGATGTCGCGCAGAGCAAGCCGCCCACTCACGACCCAGCCCGCCGGAGAATGGGCCGCGGCCGCCTGCGCAGGAGTAAAATCAGGGACCCGCGTGAACTGACGCATCTTCGACCGCCAATTACCGTCGATGCGGGCCAGCACACGTGCGTCACCGAACAACGGCTCGGATTCGTACTGAACCGCCGCATTAGCAGTCCAATTGGCGCGGAATGCCAATCGGTAGAAGGTGCCGCCTGTCTCGAAGATTGCTGAATTGATATTGCTCAGATTCATATCGGTGTATCCGATACTTCCGTTGAGTTGCCAGTTCGACGACGGCACCACGGTGAGCTCGGATTCAAAACCACGCACGTGAAGGTCACCCAAGGTGGCAACAACCACGGAAAGCGACGAAAATGACGGCCCGATGCGGAAACCCTGCGTTTGCGCCTGCAGATTGTCATATTTGGCGTCAAACAGCGCAAGATTGAAGCGCACGCGCCGGTCGAGCAGGTCAAGCTTGGCCCCTGCTTCCCACGACTTGACGGTCTCAGGCTTGAAATCCAACGGGCCGAAGGCGCCGCCCGAAACAAAACCGGTGCTGAACTTCGCGTAGAACATCATATCATCATTTGGTCGATAATTGACGCCGGCGAGATAGGTGGACCGCCAATCGTCATACGAATAGTTAAACGTATTGACACCATAATTGGCGTCCCCAACCTTGCGGTCGTTCGTGATGCGATAGCCGGCAATCAGGTCCAGCTCAGGAGTCACGTGCAATTCCGCTTGCGCGAAACCGGCAAGCGACTTCGTCCGAACACTAAGGCGCTGACTGCGCGCCGCGTTAGACACGATGGTGAAGTTCGGCACGGACTCGCCGAAAAGAGTGCCGGCCATGCCGAGCGGCGGACCTGCGCTCACATTGGAGCTAACGTAAATGCCGCCGGCCGTCAGAGTCATGAAGTCCGACTGATAGTTCACCTGAAGCTCATCGCTCCACTGGCTGCTTTTGCCATAAGCGCCCGAACCGCCCAGGACAATAAAGGGATCTCCGGCCGGGGTACGAAGGCCACCAGCGCCGTCAATCTGCACGTTCGTAGAGTTACTGACCTTGCGATAGCCGAAGACGTTCTTGAGCGATACGCTGTCCGAAATCCTGACGTCCACCGTCAGGTTATGGCCGGATGACTTTATGTTGCCCGGAGTGGTAAACTCATTGTTCACGGCATCGGGGCGATGAAGACCCGCCACCTGCAGCCTACCAGCGGCGATAGCATCATTGTAGGACGCCACAACCGACGGGGTTGTCGACGTGAAGACAACCAGGCCATAGCCCTCAGGTGTGAAATTGTTGTTGCTCCAGTCATACTTGTAGATGACCTTGAAGTCATCGCTCGGCTGGAACTTCACCGCAGCAAACCAGGAATCTGCATCCTTGTCGCCCAGCGTCTTGGGCGAAGTCTGCTTGCCCAGACCGACTGCGGTACGATCCCACACCACACCGGCGCCAAGATTCCGGATGTCACCCTTGCGTTCATCGTGCGTGTAGGCAACGAGCGCGCTGAGCGGCCCCCACGACGGGGTCTCGACCCGGGTCAGAGTGCGGAACTGGTCATAGTTGCCGACCGTAACTTCCTGATGGAAACCAAATTCGCCCGACGGATCGCGCGTCACGATATTGATGGCGCCGGAAGTCGAATTGCGGCCAAACAGCGTACCTTGCGGACCACGCAGGATTTCCATGCGCGAAATAGCCGGGAGATCGAATGCCGTACCCTGGCCCGGCGCAACCGGCACGCCATCAATATAAATTCCAAGCGATCGGTCGGTACCCGGAGCGTTGCCCTGCCCAAGAACGCCACGAACTGAGAACGTCGGGAACAGCGCGCCGCCAACCGTTTTTTGCGCGGTAAGGTTCGGCGCCAAACTCGAGATGTCCATGATGCTCACGACACCATTGTTCCTGAGCGCTTCCGGGCTGATCGCGGTGACCGCTACAGGTACATCCTGAAGATTCTGCTCACGCCGCTGCGCCGTCACGACAATTTCCCCGACGCCACCAACCTGATCCTCTTCGCCAGCCGCCCAAGCCGCGGAAGCCGGCAGCGCAACCGAACCCATGAGGCCGATAGCGAAAGCGCGTTTAAAACTGGAGATCATTGCTCCCCTCCCTGATGCACACGTTAATTCATTGTTCGCGAAGAACCGCACTACGGATGTGTGAAGAACGCAGTGGCGAGAGGATCAATATGAGACCTCAAAACGACAAAAACCTATCTTTGGGTCAGTCCTCGGTCCGGAGCAATTTTTTGCTTTCACCCCCGAGATTCCCTCCCAAGCATAGTCCTTCATGTTGATTTCTCCGAGAACACCCGATGATCCCCCCCGTTGGCAAGACCTGCCACGGAGGAGACCGCTGCAAATTCTGCCGGCGAGGGTCACCTTTCCCGGCCGTTGTTCGCTGCTTAGGCGAACTCTCGCCTTATTGCTGCCCCATGGCTGTCCAACTCCGGTACGGCTCCTTGGGCATTCTCGCGATTGTCCCACCGGACAGGCAGAGCCGGCATTTGCACCGCTCCACTTGGCGCGAGGACACTGACGCGACGAAGCTGCGGGTGGGCGGAAAGTCCAGACACGTCGTTGACCAAACCGAAGGCGATACCCGCAGCCTTGAGCAAGCTGGCAACAGCCTTTGCATCACGATCGGCAAGGGCAGCACCGATTTCCCGGTCCAAAACGCCCCGATTAGCCACTCGCTGCACGTTGCTGCAGAAACGGGGGTCGTCTGCCATAGCCTCCAAGCCCAGCGCATTGCAAAGCGCACGCCATTCGCGCTCGTTCTGCACGGCCAGGACGATACTACGCCCCCCCGCCACCGGGAACTCTCCGTAAGGAGCGATCGAAGGATGAGCCAAGCCCACGCGCGACGGGGCCTTCCCCGCATAGTCGAAGTGGAGCAAGGGCACCGTCATCCAGTCGGCAAGGCCATCGAACAGCGAAACTGCGATGCCCGAGCCAACGCCAGTTCGCTCGCGCACGAACAATGCTTCGAGAATGGCCGCGTGGGCATTCATGCCGCAGCAGATGTCTGCGGCAGAAACCCCGACTCGCCCCGGACCATCCGGCGTTCCCGTGATGGATGCTAACCCGCTCTCACATTGAACAAGCAAGTCGTAGGCCTTCATGTCACGATAGGGCCCATCCTCGCCATAGCCGGAAATGTCGCATGTGATGAGCCGCGGATTCGCAGCCCGAAGCTTCGCCGATCCGAAGCCAGCGCGAGCTGCGGCGCCGGGCGCAAGATTCTGGACGAACACATCACTCGCCGCGATCACGCGACCCAGCAGCGCACAATCTTCCGTGCTCTTGAGGTCAAGCACGAGCGACTGCTTGCCCCGATTGAGCCACACGAAATACGCACTCTCTCCGTGAACCACATTGTCATAATGACGCGCGAAGTCTCCTTCCGCGCGTTCGATCTTGATGACCCGCGCACCAGCTTCAGCCAGCCTCATCGTGCACAACGGTGCTGCCACCGCCTGTTCCAGCGCGACAACCGTCAGGCCTTCCAGGGGACCCTCCATCAGAAGCTCTTCGGAAGACCGAGCGTGTGCGTAGCCACGTGACTGAGGATCAGGTTGGTCGAGATCGGAGCCACCTGATAAAGGCGGGTTTCCCGGAACTTTCGCTCGACATCGTACTCCTCGGCAAAACCAAAGCCACCATGCGTCTGGATGCACATGTCAGCAGAGTACCAGCTAGCCTCGGACGCGAGCATCTTCGCCATGTTCGCCTCTGTACCGCAGGATATGCCCTGATCGTACATCCGGGCGGCCTTCGCGACGACCTCGGCCGCAGCAGTAACCTGAACATGAGCTCGCGCGATCGGGAACTGGACACCTTGATTGGAACCGATCGCCCGGCCAAAGACAGTCCGTTCCTTGGCATAGGCCGTCGCCTTGTCGATGAAGAAGCGGCCATCCCCGATGCACTCTGAGGCTATCAGGATCCGTTCCGCATTCATGCCCGACAGGATGTAGCGGAAACCCTCGCCTTCTACGCCAACCAGATTGGCAACCGGCACTTCCAGATTGTCGAAAAAGAGTTCGGTCGTTGCATGGTTCAGCATGGTGCGGATCGGCCGAACCGTGAGGCCGTTGCCGACAGCTTCGCGCATGTCGACAAGGAGAACGCTCATGCCATCGGTCGGCTTCGTCACCTCGTTGCGGGGCGTGGTCCGGACGAGCAGGACCATCAGATCGGAATGCTCCGCCCTGCTGATCCAGATCTTCTGGCCGTTCACGATATACTTGTCGCCTTCACGCCGGGCGAAGGTGGTAATCCGCGTGGTGTCGGTTCCAGCAGTCGGTTCAGTTACACCGAATGCCTGGAGCCGCAACTCCCCGCTGGCGATAAGGGGCAAATAGCGCCGCTTCTGCTCGTCGCTGCCGTGCTTCAGCACCGTGCCCATAGTGTACATCTGGGCATGGCACGCGCCCCCATTACAGCCAGCCCGGTGTATTTCCTCGAGGATGGCAATCGCCGCCCCCAGACCCAGACCCGATCCCCCGTAGACCTCGGGGATCAGGACCGAGAGGAAGCCGGCCTTGGTCAGTGCGGCAACGAACTCCTGCGGATATGCGCGTTCTCGGTCGAGCGCTTGCCAGTAAGAACCCGGGAATTCCGCGCATAGACGCCTGACTGCGTCCCTGATTTCTCGATGATCGTCAGCGTGCAAATCCATAAACCAGCCCTCTAGACATGAGCCTGTGCATAGGGCGGAGACCTGCCATATTCAAAAGATAATAATGAATCGTAGATATGCCTAAAATCGATAGCAAGGGCACGCCGCCCCGCATGGACCGGCAGCCCTCCATACAAGCGCTGAAACGGAGCCGCTCCGCTGCTCCGCCCAGAAGCAGGCCATTAAAATTCCAGAACAAGGCGCCCGCGAAGCCCGCCCATTTCGAGCCTGCGGTGCGCTTCGCTCGCCTCTTCCTTCGGGAACGTATCAAAGACCCGGATGGTCAACTTGCCCTCTCCCGCCAAGTTCCGCAATTCTTCCAGCTTGGCGCGGTCTTCCGCGTGGAGCTTAGACCGGATAGGCACGAGCTTCACCCCCCGCTCGGCTTCGCCGCTAAACATGCGCAAGGTGATGATTACCCCGCCGTCGCGAACGGCCCCGACAATGCGTTCGTTGAACAATGCGCCGTCGATCACGCCATCCACGCCGTCCGGAAACCGCTCTCGCACACGTTCCGCCAGATCATCGCCGCGGCGAAGGACGAGATCAGCTCCGAAACCAGTCACCGCCGGCTCGTCCGCTTCCGACGCATCGGCTATAACCACCAAGCCATCTTCTTTCGCCAGCTCGATTGCATAACCCCCGAAGGTTCCGGCCGCCCCCGTGACGAGAACAGTACTGCCGGGCTTAAGCGCAAGCGTATCCAGTGCCACCCGAGCGGTCATGCCATTCATCAGGATCGTGCAAGCCTGCGCATGGCTGAAGCCTGGAGGGGCTTTGACCACGGAATTGGCCGGGACGGCCAGCATTTCCGAGTAGGCGCCATACGAGCCGCCCGGCGCGATGAAAGCCATGACGTAATCTCCGATCTTCAGATCAGTTTCCACGCCATCCCCAATGGCGATAACGACACCCGCAGCGTCCATGCCGGGGACGTACGGCAATGGAGCAGTGCGACCGAACATCCTTACGTGTTCGCCGCTGCGGATCAGCGCGTCGGTCGGATTGACCGCCGCCGCGTGGATCCGGACGAGGATCTCTCCGGGGCCGGCAACCGGATCCGGGAGTTCGAGGATTTTCAGGACTTCAGGTCCCCCGAAATCGGTCACACCAACTGCCTTCAAGTGCTTCACTCCTCATTTGTCGCAAGAATGCATGTGCGCTCGCCACAAGCAGGCGTAGTCCGACGGACCATTCGCGACGCGGCGGAACGCCTCTTGATAAATTGGATATTACATGCATTTTTTCTCGTCAATCGCGATCTGTTCACATTTCAGATGCTCGGCTTTGCGAGAAGAGTTAGGTGAATGGAAAAAGCCATCCTAAGATAGGTGGCCTGCGCCGTACCCATCTGACACAAGTGGTCGACAAAGCCTCTCCGGCAGGGTTTTGTCACAGACGGCCATGCGATCACAACAACGCGTTGGCAATGCGGGTGCGGTCGGATGGAAATGCGACCTACGCTCACTGTACGCCTGTAGCGCTGGTTTACTGGGAGAATTATCGAGTATGTCATTTCCCGTGAGCCGATCTGAGGAATGGCGCCGACACTGGCCCGTGGCTTTCGCCGGATTTCTTGGCATAGCGCTACCCACTGTTGCGATGACATCATCTGGAATCTTCATCACATCGCTGGATGAGGAGTTTTCGTGGCCTCGCGCGGAAGTCGCTGCGGGACTCACCATTGCCAGTCTGATTTCCATTCCCTTCTCGCCGATGGTCGGTGCTCTCATCGACCGTTACGGCGTCCGCAGAATTGGCCTGCCAGGCCTTGCCGCGACCACACTGGCGATGGCCGCATTCAGTCTCGCGGACGGCTCCCTCAGCCAATGGATGCTCCTCTGGTTTGTTTATGGCGTCGCCGCCTTGTTCGTCCAACCAACACTCTGGGCCGCCGCTATTTCCAACACATTCCATGCCGGGCGCAGCACGGCCTTGAGTGTTGCCTTCAGCGGTATGTCGATGGTGCTGATCGCGGTTCCTCCACTGACCGAATGGCTCATCAACAACCTGGGCTGGCGAAGCGCCTATGCCTGGCTCGCGGTGATCTTTGGCTTACCGTCCTTGGTAATAGCCTATTTCTGCCTGTTCGACGATCGAGACCGGCGGACGCTGTCGATGAAAGGCAGCTCGGCCGCACCGGCGCTGACAGAAAGCGCCCTGGATGGACTCACCATTGCCGAAGCGATCCGCAGCGTGCCACTGTATCGGATTGCTGCGGCCTCATTAATCACGCTGCTTTTCGGCGCCGCATTCCTCGTACACCAGTTCCCGATCCTGACTGAGGCAGGCGTAAGCCGACAGAATGCCGCGCTGCTCGCCAGCCTCGCAGGTGTCGCGTCAGTAACCGGCAAACTGATGACTGGATGGCTGATGGAACGGTACGATGGGGGCCTGATCGGAAGCATCACGAATTCGATGATGGCAGTTGGGATATTTCTGCTGTGGGAGCCTTTCCGAAGCCCCTTGACCATTGTCATAGCGATGCTGGTCATCGGCTATTCGAACGGTGCAAAACTCCAGATCTGCGCGTTCCTTACCAGCGTTTACGCCGGCGTTCGCAATTACGGGAAGATATTCGGCGTGATGGTCAGCATGATGGCTGGCGCGGGTGGGCTCGGGCCACTCCTTGGCGGGATCATCTACGACCAAACCGGTGGATACAATACTCTGATCATCATCGCGATTCCGTGCAATCTGATCGCAGGCTTGCTGTTGTTCAGGCTCGGATCCTATCCGCAGTGGGCCAGGGTCCAAGCCTAATTAGAATCTTGAAAATCTGGTTTACGCTTTGAGTCGGACGAACTCCGCTGGGAAACGGCTCGTTGCAACAAGCGCGCTGGGAACTCTCTATCGTGCCGACATCTCACAGCTACTCGGACGGCACCCCTGCATAGGGCATGCAAAGTCAATTGGCAGAGTTCGTTCGCTCACTGATCCGTCGCACCCGCTCGATTATCGCACGGGCGCGCTTAAGATGGGGAGCATCCACCATCTTCCCGTTCAACGTAGCAACACCTGATTCCGGACGTTCCTCGAAAAGGCTAATTATTTGGTGGGCTTCCGCGAATTCAGCAGCAGTCGGCGAGAAGGCCGCGTTGATCGTCTGGATCTGGTCCGGATGAATTGCCATCATACCCGAAAAGCCTTCTGCAGCCGCGCGGCAGGCTTCTGCGTGCAAGCCGTCCCGATCCCGCACGTTTGCATAAACTGTTTCAATTGCAGCCGTATCAGCCGCCGCAGCTGCAAAGAGAGTAAGATTCCGAGCCGTTTCCAAAGGCGAACGGAAGTACCCTTCTGCTGTACGACTCGAAGTCGCCCCCACCGATGTCGCAAGATCTTCAGCCCCCCAAGTTATGCCGAAAAGATGCTGAGAGACCTCGACGTAACTGCCGAGAGAGAACAACGACGAAGGAGTTTCGGCAGCAATTGGCAAAACCGGTATGGGCGTCCGCAACACCCCCAGCAGTGCAATAATCGATGCGGCTCCTTCCGATTTCGGCAGCATGACGGCCGCCACTCGACTGGCCCGGATAACTTCCAGGTCCTTCACGCATTCCTCGGTATCAAGGGGATTGATACGCACGATGACATCGACGCCGCGCGCATCATGCGTTAGCGGTGCGAGCGCCC
>NZ_CAVK010000114.1 GCF_000382885.1 Sphingobium indicum BiD32 | reverse complement strand
ACGTAGAGGCGGCAAGTTCGGTGTTCGAGGGCGAGCCGAACCTTGCTTCGAATCGAATCGGCTCGGTCCGAGGAGCTGCGGCCTTCGCACAGGCCGTGAAGGATTGGCCAGCCTCATTCAAGGTTGCCGTTGGAGAAAAGCCCAAGCTCCTCCATGAAACGGTGATCGACAATTTGTCGACCGCGGAGTTCACGGTGCGGGTCCAAGGACCGCTCGGCTCCGTTGACCTGCCTGTCGCTATCATCGGCGAACGCGCCGATTCTGGCCTCATCAAAGAAGCGCGGGTATATTACTTCGAGAAGCCGATTACGGGCCAGATTGGCAGTCGCCTCTCGTCCTTTCCGCGTCAGGCATCCGACAGGGTCGGACAGGCCGAGGACATGCCAGGCATCAATGCAGAATATTTCCGAGCCATTTCCAAATGGGACATCGAGAAGACGATGGCCGTGTTCGGTCGTCAGGCTTACGTCGACATCGGCGTGAAGCATCTCGACACTCCCGAAAAAATTCGTGCGCTCTATCTCGCCATGTTCGGAATTGAGTTCCAGCTGATCTTCAAGACGCTCGCATTCGACGGCAAGACCATGATCCTTGAGTGGGAGCTCGCGGGCGAGCACCGCGAGAGCGGACTCGCGGCTTATCAAGCCGATGAGGAAGGCAAAATCGGCGGAATCCGAATGTACGATGTCTTCGATCCGGACATGGTCCCCGCTCTCGCCGACGCGTGAGCGGCAGGACGGAGGGCGACACAGAACCTTTAAGATTCAGCGGAGGACAAATGAAGATACTGTTGATCGGCGCGAGCGGAATGATCGGGGCGGCGATTCTGTCCGAGGCTTCCGGCCGAGGCCATAGCATCTTCGCTGTGGCGCGGCATCCGCAGAACATCGATCCCAGCAAGGCTACGACTGTGAAAGGGGCGGACGGTGCCAATCGTCCCGAATTGGAGCCGCTGGTGCGGGACGTCGATGTCATAGTCTCATCGGTGAGCCCACGCGGCGAGGGCGATCAAACCGAACAGGCGTTAGGCGTGGCACGCACGCTGGCGGGGCTTGCTGCTGCGCATGATAAACGTTTGGTCGTTGTGGGGGGTGCCGGTAGTTTGAAACTCGCCGATGGCACACCGGTTCTGGATACCTTGCCGGAACTCTACCAGGGTGAGGCGCGGGCAATGAGAGCGGTTCTGGACCTTCTCAAGAGCAGTCCGGTCGACTGGACGTTTTTCTCCCCGGCCGCGTTGATCGAACCTGGAGCCAAGACTGGCCAGTTCCGGCTCGGCCACGACACTCTGCTGGTTGATGGAAAAGGGAAAAGTCGGATAAGCGTTGAGGATTTCGCCTCCGCACTGGTGGATGAGCTGGAGATCCATGCCCATGGCAGGCAGCAAATGACGATCGGATATTAGTATATCAATTGGACGAGGGTTTTAGCTGTCTGCGTGCGGTGGCGAAACGAGAGGATTGCTGGGAAAAGGCTGCGACATGGTGGAGAGAAGTGTCTTCACGGTAGGACAGACACACGGCATACTTACGCGCGCCGGCAACCTGATCGAAGCAGCGAGCGACGGTTTGGGCTGGGAGAGTCTCTACGCCTCCGCACGGCTCTGTTGCAAACATGGGGCACGGCCGCGCGGCGTCACCCAGTTGGGGGATTAGGCAGCATTGGCGAAATGCTTATTGAGCATAATCATGGTTTCGGTCAGGGCCGAGGGTCCAATTCCGAATGCTCTTTCAACC
>NZ_CAVK010000115.1 GCF_000382885.1 Sphingobium indicum BiD32 | reverse complement strand
AAATCCGTTACAAGTCCACCTTCGAGTTCGAACGCACCGTTTCGCGGCTCAACGAAATGGCGTCGGCGGAATATCTCCAGAGTGGCCATGGGGCCTCTGAACGACTTGCAAATGAGCCGGCTGTAGCATGAGCATGATCCTCCAGAGGCGCTTTCCCCTGTGATTGGCAAGGGGCGCCTGCGGGGCGAGCAACAAGATGGCTGTCCGCCAAGGAGAGTCCGAAGAGGTGCAAGCAGGGTTGATCAGATAGCCATGGTCATCCCGCTGCCCAATGGCGCGCGGATCAATTGGATGCCACGATTTGTCGGACGCTGAGGATTCAGGGGTTGCTGCGAAGCTGTTCGGCGGCTGGACGGCGTTGCGGGGGGTGCGTGATGATGCGTCGGACTGGATTGCTGACCTCAATCTGGCATCGCATGTTCAGATCTTGGAGCGGCGCGGCATCTGGCCAGGTTGCGCTACGATCGGTGATCCATCTTCGGGCAAGCCGTTCGTGTCGGAAATTGGCGACTACCGCTCGCTGCATTTCGATTGGGGATGCGTGCAGAGCGGCATGAGCGTGGCCAACCCGTTGAAGCTGACACTCGATTACACCAAGGCGATGATGGGATTCCTGTTCTTCAACCCAGCACCGCGCTTCATCGAGATGATCGGGCTCGGTGGTGGCTCACTGGCTAAGTTTTGCCACCACGTTCTCCCCAGCGCCGATATCACAGTGGTGGAACTGGACGCAGAGGTGATCGCGATGCGCAACCATTTTTCCGTTCCGGCCGAAAGCGAGAGATTTCGCATCGTGTGTGGCGATGGAGCGGCATATGTCCGCACGTCGCTCATCCGGCCCGACGTTCTGCTCGTCGATGGCTTCGACGCACGCGGGCAGCCGCCTCAGCTATGTAGTCCGGAATTCTATGCGCAGTGCTTTGAGAGGCTGGCGCCCAATGGACTGTTGGTCGTCAATCTCTGGGGTGACGATCCCGGACACTTCCGTCACGCGGCGCTGATCAAACACATTTTCTCGGGGAAGTTGGTTTTGGTGCCTTCGATCGGAAGTGCGAACCAAACGGTTATAGCGCGCAAGGGATCGGATCTTTCGCTAACAAAGACGCAGATGAACCAGGTGACGATTCTGTTCAAGCAAAGCTGTGCCCGATTTCTTCCAGCGATAGGGAAGCGCATATTTCGACAGTTGGAAATTGCCAGCAAACATTAGCGGCGCCCATACGACCTGCTCTGCCGCCTATGACTGAAAGATCATTGCCACCGCATTGGGTGCGGTATCGCGAGATGGTTTGGCACCACGCTATTTTCGCGGCTTACAAATGATGCACTCGTCGGAAACGCACTGGCCACCAGCGATGTTCTTGGGAATCCAGGAATCAATTACCTTCGGGTCAGGGCTGCCGACCTTACGGTACGCACCCGAGGTGAGCGACCCCGATGCCTGCGTGCTTACGGCGATCGTGCGACAGCTCGCCCGGTGCAACACGATATAGTCCGCGCTGCGATTGGCCCGGAAGTTGATGACATAGGCATCTGGATGAACCCTGGTCCATTCGAGAAATTCATCATCGTCTGCAAAAAGTTGTGCGGTATTCATAATCGTCCATTTCGATGAAAGGTGGATGTATTGAGCAAGTGGCGGCTCGAGGGGATGCGGGTTGAGAGTTAATTGAAGTCTGGTGGCTTCTTTTTGCGGGGACCAGCGTAGAGAAGGGCCGCCACGATTGCTGCCGATCCGATACCGCTTCCCTCAAAATGGCGAGGCGACCCAGTCGGCTTCATTCCACCCGTGGCAGAACATGGCACCCTTGGGGCAGGCGATGGTTCGCAGTCGCCCACCGACCCTTTGCCACTGTCGATCAGGCCTGAGTTATGCCTTCGGTTCTTGATCACATCCCATACCCTCGTTCTGGACACGCTGCGCGAAAACATGGCGCGCGCGGTCGCCGTCGAGCGCGACCGAAATATGCCGTCCCGATCGGTCCAGTCGCTCGTAGATGAGGCCGCCATCGGATGCCCAGGTCAGCGCCTCGCCTGAAAGATGGAGACACAGTCGTGCACCCGGCTTGGTGTGGAGCGCTTGGCGCATCTTCTCGACACTCAATGCGAATCCGAGCGCGTCGTGATGATCGGCTGTCGGAAGAGTGACAACCTGCGGGTGACCTATGGGACGGGGCTCATGGCGAGCGGTCATCATGGGTCTTGCTTCGGATCGGACAAAGCTTCCTTCCGAAGGCGCTCGGTGCGCGCCTGTTCCGCACGCTCGCGCTGTTCTTTCTGCTGATCATGCCACCGCCCCCCAGCGATGGTTGTGGCTATAAAAACCACCATGAGAATTACGCTGATGGCGATAATGCCGAATATGATCATCTGAACTTCCAGAACATTTGGGGGCGTCGCTCAACGAGCGCTGCTCGCTTTCGTGTGGAGGGGGATGCCGGTTCGCGAGGCGATAGATTATGGATAGGTCGCATCATCGGACCGGCGGCGAAATCAGGGAGCCCGGCTTCGCAGCCGGCCCGGCGGGGCACTCCTTTTCTGGTCAGCGTGGCGCTCATCGATGCTCAGACGCGCTCGATAATGATTGCCGGAGCCATGCCGCCGCCCGCGCACATCGTGATCAATCCTCGCTTGAGGTCACGTCGATCGAGTTCATCGAGTAATGTGCCGATCAGCATCGGCCCGGTTGCGCCGATCGGGTGGCCGAGCGCACAGGCGCCGCCATTGACGTTGACCCTGTCGCGATCGAGCCCCAGATCTCGGATGAACTTTTCAGCAACGACGGCGAACGCCTCGTTGATCTCCCACAGATCGATATCCTCGATCCGTAGCCGCGCCTTTTCAAGAACGCGCCTCGCAGCAGGGACAGGCGCGTTGAGCATGAGCGTGGGGCAGTCGCCCATGTTCGTCGCCATGACGACCCGCGCGCGAGGCTTCCAGCCGTTGCGTGCGGTATAATCCGGGGAGGCCAGCAGAATTGCCGACGCTCCATCGACCACGCCTGAACTGTTGCCGGCATGGTGAATGGCCTGCCAGGTCAGGTCGGGATATTTTTGGTTGATCATTTGCCGGAAGGTTACGCCATCATCATAAGGGGCATGATCAGTGATGGAAGCAAAGCTGGGCTTGAGACCGGCCAAGGTCTGTGCGGTCGTCTCTGGGCGCGGATACTCGTCCCGATCGAGCGCCATGCTACCGTCCTCATTCAGCACAGCGACAAGGCTTTTGGCAAACCGGCCTTCGCGGATTGCGATGTCGGCTCGGCGTTGGCTTTCGAGCCCCAGCGCGTCGACATCTTCGCGGGTGATGCCTTCCATCGCGGCGATCGCGTCCGCGCAGACGCCTTGATGCGATTGCGGATGAAGTTTCTGCAGCGCGGGATTGCCCGTGCCGACACCCATTGGTTTGAATCCGGCTGCGGCTTCCTCCGACGCTAGTTGGGCAAGATAGGACATCATTTCGACGCCACCCGCGATCACGCAATCAGCGAAACCAGACATGATTTGACCTGCGGCCAGATTGACGCTGGTGATCCCGCCGCCACAGAAACGGTCGAGCGTCATACCGCTGGCTTTGAGATCATAGTCTGCGAGGAGAGCCGACATGCGCCCGATGTCGCTTCCCTGCTTTCCTTTCTGGGTGCTGGTCGCAAAAATGACGTCATCGACCTCGGACGTTTCGAGGTCGTTGCGTTCAGCCAATGCCTTCAACACCGTCGCGCCGAGGTGCTGGGGGTGGAGGTGCGACAAGGCGCCCTTGCCCGGTTTGCCGATGCCGCGCGGCGTGCGGACGGTATCGATAATATAGGCAATCGTCATATACTTGGCTCCTGATGGCCTGATCGCGCCCAGCAGATCTGCTGGGCGATGTTCCCAACTCGACGCGCTTCAGTCTTCGGCCTCGTCCTGACCGAGGCGTTTGGACAGGAAGATGAACTCGCCGACTTCGTAGCCGATCCGCCTGTAAAATCGGGCGGTCGCACGGTTTTCTGCACGCACCATCAGCTGGATCTTGGGAATGCCGAGATCCTCGATCCACGCTTCGCAGGCGGCCATCATCTGGCTTCCGAATCCGCATCGTTGGTGGCCTGGCGACACCGCCAGATAATAGACCCAGCCCCTATGCCCGTCGCTGCCGACCATAGCGGTCGCGACGAGCTGGTCGTTCAGAAGGCCTGCCAGGATCGTCGAGGTCGGCGTGGCCAGCGCCCGTTCGGCGTCGGCCTGCGGATCGTTCCATGGCTTCAGCAGGTCGGTGACCCACCATAAGGCGACGGCAGCTTTCACTTCGGCAGTTGCCAGCCGTCTGATCTTCAATACCGAGGCCATCACGGCTGGCTCGGGGGCGACGCCGCAGCTCGACCCTCAAACCCGCCCATGCCGTGCCACCACTGATAGGCGATAACAGCGCCCTTGGCCGGTTGAAGAAGACCAACGCCAAGCACCAGGGCCAGCGGCAGCCAGATTGCCAAACTGACCCAAATCGGGGGATCAAACGCAAGCGTGACAGTTGCCATTCCGGGGACGATTACATGGCCCAGAACCAGAATGACGATGTATGGCGGAAAGTCGTCGGCGCGATGATGAGTCCAGTCCTGGTGGCAGGCAGGGCAGCGATCAACCGGTTTGAGGAATGCGCTGAAAAGCCGAGTGGCGCCACAGGCAGGGCACAGGCAGCGCAGCCCACGCCAAAGCGCGCTCCAGATCGTCTTTGGCGGCGGCCCGGATCTTTCCTCGCGCTGACGCGTGAGCTGGACTACTCTGTTGGCAGCCTCATCCAACAAGATTGGGTCGGGTAACACCCAGCGATCGACTGGTTGGTTCACCTCAGGCATGAGCGCCCACAGCCGGAGCGGCATCGCGCACTGACCGATCGACGCCATCTTCGAACTGGCGGAAATTCTGGACGAAGAGTTGCACCAGGTTTTTAGCTGCCGCGTCGTAAGCGCCTTTGTCCGCCCAGGTCGCGCGCGGGATAAGAATCTTGTGCTCGACGCCGGGCACGGTGATCGGCACCAAGAAACCGAAATTGGCATCGACACGGAACTCGGCATCATTGAGACTACCGTCGAGGGCTGCGTTGAGCAGGGTGCGTGTTACCTTGATCGGCATCCGGCGCCCCGTCCCATATTGCCCGCCCGTCCAGCCGGTGTTGACGAGCCAGCAATCCACCGCGCCCTTGGCGATCCGGTCCTTGAGCAGATTGCCGTAAACCGACGGGTGCCGCGGCATGAAAGGGGCGCCGAAGCAAGTCGAGAAGGTTGCTTCGGGCTCCGTGACGCCAATTTCTGTGCCGGCGACCTTGGCGGTATAGCCGGAGAGGAAATGATACATGGCCTGGGCCGGGGTGAGCTTGGCGATCGGGGGCAGCACGCCGAAAGCGTCAGCGGTCAGCATCACGAGGTTCCGGGGCACAGGCCCCATATTCTCGCTGGAGGCATTGGGGATGAAGTCGATCGGATAGGCCCCCCGAGTATTCTCGGCGAGCCTCGCATCGTCGAGATCGAGCTGCCGAGTGTCGGGATCCATCACGACATTTTCAAGGATGGTGCCGAACCGTTGGGTCGTGGCGAAGATTTCGGGCTCGGCTTCCGATGATAGCCGGATCATCTTGGCGTAGCAGCCGCCTTCGAAATTGAACACGGCGGTGTCGGACCAGCCATGTTCGTCGTCGCCAATCAGCGTCCGGCTCGCATCGGCGGACAAGGTGGTCTTGCCGGTTCCGGACAGGCCGAAGAAGATCGCCGTGTCGCCCTTGGGACCGATATTGGCCGAGCAGTGCATCGGCATCACGCCGCGCGGGGGCAGGACATAGTTCAGGATCGAGAACACCGCTTTCTTTATCTCGCCGGCATAGGCCGTACCGCCGATCAGGATCGTCTTACGGGTAAAATCAACCGCGATGATCGTTTCCGACCGGCAGCCGTGCCGCTTGGGATCGGCCTTGAACGAGGGGAGGTCGATGATCGTATATTCTGGCGCAAACGCGGTCAGCTCCTCGGCAGTTGGCCGGACCAGCAGCGTGCGGACGAACTGCGAATGCCATGCGAGTTCCGTAACGACCCGGACGTTGACGCGGTATTCTGGCTGCGAGCCGCCATGGAGATCCTGGACGAAGACCGTGTCGAGCGTCGCGAGATGGGCGAGAAAGTCGCGCTGCAGGACGTCGAAATCGTCAGGTGAGAGACCTTGGTTGACCTTTCCCCACCAAATGGCGTCCTCGGTGACACGATCGCGAACGATGAACTTGTCCTGGGCTGATCGCCCGGTATGCCTTCCGGTTTCCACCACCAGCGGACCGCTCTCTGCCAGCTTGCCTTCATTGCGGCGCAGCGCCACCTCGACCAAGAACGGCGTATCCTCATTCTGGTGGACGACGGCGGACGGGCTGAAACCGAAGCCGTTGAGGGCAGGGGCGGAAAGACTGGAATCCATCGGTAGCTCCGTCATAAAAAATGGATCAAGATACACAATCACGTGGGTCGTCTTGACGATCGGCCGTTGGCGATCCGGGCCGACTCCTCGAGCGCAAAGCCAAGTTCGAACATCAGTTCGGCCGCTTCCCCTGCCGAGAGCGCCATCTCGACGACCTCATCGCCAGTGCGAACTTCCACAAGGACTGTGCGCTCACCTGTCGTCCGACCCGTATCGAGCGCACGCACGGATATACCCCGCGAACGCCCTCGCCTCAGGGGAATTACAGTGCGTCCCGTTTGGGACGTCAGTGTTCGGGCCTCTCTGGTCATGGATTGAGTCCTCAGTGGCTATGATGCGTGGTCGCGGCCACCGATCAGGCCTCGACCCCCTCCTTCACAAGCGTGCGATCCGCAAAAATTGAAGGAATTTCCTGATGGACAAGGATGCCAGCTTTCGTGCCCGCGAAGAATAGACTGGGAGTGTGCCATGTCATCAGGACAGCGCAAAGCGCTCCGTCGATCTCGACAAGGTCATTCTTCCCAGGCATTTCAGCAAAGTACATATCGCCCTTTACTGAAGCCTCGTCTCTACTCTTTCCGTACATGACATGTACTAGCATGGTGGTTCCTTCATTTCTCGCATCGGAACGCGCCAGGCCAAAAGGCGCCCGGTCGACGATGGTCGCATGGGCCGTGGACGGTGCTGTCCTGACGGATGCGAGGCGCGGCGATCTCGCGCCTGCCTGACGTCGGGCTTCGGGTTGCAGCTATGGCCTTTTGATCCCCTCAATGCTCCTGCAGGCGGAATTGCCTTGCAGCTCATTCTCTAAGGTATAATATATAGCACATTAGTTTGAAGTGTTAAAGACAGATATTGATGCATTAAACATCAACCGTATTGGATGCGCCCGGGCTGGACGTGTCCGCTCCGCCAGCTGTGCCCTGCAGCCTCGCGCAAAATAGAAATGGACCAGCGAATGGCTATGCAAAACGATCTGCGGTCTTCCGAAAGGGAAGCCTTGCTGTTTCACTCGGAGGGCCGGCCAGGCAAGATCGAGATTATAGCCTCAAAGCCCATGGCCACCCAGCGCGACCTTTCGCTTGCTTATTCGCCAGGCGTAGCCGTGCCCGTACGCGCCATCGCTGAAGATCCGGCTCTTGCCTATGAGTATACGATCAAGGGCAATCTCGTGGCGGTGATCACGAACGGCACCGCGATCCTGGGCCTTGGAAATCTGGGAGCGCTTGCGTCAAAGCCGGTGATGGAGGGCAAGGCGGTGTTGTTCAAGCGCTTCGCCGACGTCGATGCCATCGACCTCGAGCTCGACACCGAAGATCCCGATGCCTTTATCAACTCCGTTGCCTTGATGGAGCCCTCCTTCGGAGGGATCAACCTGGAAGATATCAAGGCGCCAGAGTGCTTTATCATCGAGCAAGCCCTGCGCGAGCGAATGAACATCCCCGTGTTTCATGATGATCAGCACGGCACTGCGGTCATCATGGCCGCCGGCTTGATCAACGCGCTCCATCTGACCGGTCGGGCAATGAAGGATGTCAAAATGGTCGTGAACGGCGCCGGTGCGGCGGCGATCGCGTGTACAGCGTTGGCGAAGTCGATCGGCATCCCCGGTGACCAGGTGATCCTCTGCGATTCCAAGGGGGTCATCTATCGCGGTCGCACGGACGGCATCAACCAGTGGAAGTCTGCGCATGCGGCTGAGACCGATGCCCGTACTCTGGCCGATGCGATGCGGGGTGCGGATGTCTTTCTTGGTCTGTCGGTCGAGGGCGCGGTCTCGGCCGAGATGGTGGAATCAATGGCGCCCAGGCCGATCATCTTCGCGCTCGCGAACCCCAATCCGGAGATCCTGCCTGAGACGGTCAAGGCAATCCGTCCCGACGCGATCATTGCAACCGGGCGGTCAGACTATGCCAATCAGATCAACAATGTTCTTGGATTTCCTTACATATTTCGTGGGGCGCTCGACGTTCGGGCGACGACCGTCAATGAGGAGATGAAGGTCGCCGCTGCTCATGCAATCGCCGAGTTGGCAAGGCAGCGCGTACCCGAGGAGGTGGCTGCCGCCTATGGTGGCAAAGGCAGCACCTTTGGGCCGGACTATATCATACCCGCGCCATTCGATCCCCGTCTCATCGAGACCGTGCCGATCGCGGTCGCCCGCGCGGCGATGGCCAGCGGCGTGGCGCGTCGCCCAATTACCGACGAGACCGCCTATCGCAGCCAGTTGCGCGCGCGATTGAATCCGACCACCGCAGTGCTGGCGTCCGCCTATGAGGAAGCGCGATCTCACCCCAAGCGGCTGATCTTCACGGAGGCCGAGGAGGAAACGGTCCTTCGGGCTGCTATCGCTTTCAGGGAAGAGGGCTATGGCGTGCCCGTCCTGATCGGCCACGCTGACCGGGTTCGTGAGGGGCTGGATCGACTGGGCTGTGATGCCGCCGAGTTCGAGATCCACAACGCGCGGGTGTCACCTTTGATTCCCGAAATGGTCGCCCGGCTCTATACCCGCCTGCAGAGAAAAGGATTTCTGCATCGAGATTGCCTGCGCCTCGTAAACCAGGACCGTAATGTGTTCGGCGCACTCTTGCTCGATATGGGGCACGGAGACGCTATGATCACCGGGACGACGCGTCACTTCCGCCAGTCGCTCGATCAGGTAAGATTGGTCTTGGACCCCGCAGAGGGGCATTTGCCGTTTGGCGTCCATGTCCTGGTCGGACGCAGCAGCACCGTCTTTGTCGCCGACACGACCGTGAATGAACGCCCGACGGCTTCCGAACTGGCCGATATCGCGCAGCAGACGGCGACGATCGCGCGCCGCATGGGGCACGCACCGCGCGTGGCGTTCCTATCCTATTCCAATTTCGGCAATCCGCCGGGAGAGTGGCTCGAAACGTCACGCGAGGCCGTTATATTGCTCGACGGGCGCGGTGTTGACTTTGAATTTGAGGGGGAGATGTCGCCAGATGTTGCACTTAACAGCACTCTCAAGCGCCATTATCCGTTTAGCCGACTGACTGGACCCGCCAACGTCCTCATCATGCCCGGTCTTCAATCCGCAAACATCTCCGCCAAGCTTCTCAAGGAACTGGGCAGCGGAGCTGTATTGGGACCGTTCCTCGTCGGCATGGAAAAACCTGTCCAGATCGCGGCAATGACATCGACGGCGTCCGACCTGCTGACGATGGCCGTGCTTGCAGGGGCCGGGGTCGTCTGTTGAGATGTGCTGCGAGACGAATTGCTAAATCACCCTGCCGCCTGGGTGGCTGGACGATGCCGCTATTATGGGAGTTGCAGGTTCCCGGGACGATGTGTGGCATGAACACGGCGTCCTTGCTCAGCTGCGCACATGGCCCCCAAGACCTCGGCTGAGAGGCTTCGCTAATCGGGTACGCTTTACCACAACTTATAATCCGGCTTGGCATCGATCATTTGGAGGAAGCTTTGTCGCACTGTCTCGAGTCGGAAGGGAAGCAGGGCTTCTACTTTTTTTCGGACGGCATCGGTGCCGCGAGAATGCTCCCGGTGGATGGACTAAGAGTTGGGGTCAGTGCCTCGTACTCCGCCACAAACTGCGCCATGTTTTCCCGGTAGGCCAGCCACTGCGCAGCATGCGCGCGCGCCTTCGCAACGGCCTCGTGAATTTCTTGCAAATTGACCGACGCCGACCCGTCGTCGATATCGGGGAGCGTTGGTTTGGCGGGTTCGCCTCCTTTCTTGTGCCGAATCATCTTGTCGCTCGCCGGGATGATTGCCGGATTGGTGAGCCGACGACATAGGCATTCCAGATCCTCGCTGCGGTCATCGTCCGGGGACCAGCGCGTGATGCGCCGCGAGAGCGTTTGCTCCGAAATAGGTGACGCCGATACTCATCAAGGCGGGCCAGACGACCGCGAATGTTGCGCCAAACCCAAGATAAACGCTCGTTACCATGACCGCTGCCGGTACCGGCACAAGGGTGAGGATGGCCTGGCTGATCGTCGCGAGGCAGAGAACCACGCGCAAATTCTTTATCACCTGGCGCGGAGCGATCAGTGAGATGCTGCGTGAGACGTGACGGATGCGCGTAGCCGTGACCTCAATCAGCGCCTGCCTGGTCATGGCAAAATTGAAAGCGGTGAGAAGATAGAACCAGGCAAGGATGGGCGTGGCCGCGATACGATCCGAACTGGTGTGGACGAGCAGCGGACCCGCCAGTCCGTGGCGGGAAAGAATGGCGAAGGTCAGCGTGACGATCACGATCGACAGCAGCTGGCGCGTCGCGGCCGCGGCGCCGGCGTGGAATAACCAAAGCATCGCGCGCGGCGGTTTCACGGCGCACGGGCGCCCTGCGACACATGGCCAATCAACGCCACCAGCGCCTTGAGGAGCGTCTCAGGAGAGGGCGGGCAGCCGGCTATATGCAGATCGACCGGCACCACCGCCGACACACCGCCGACAACGGCATAGCTTCCGGCAAAACAGCCGCCGTCAGCTGCACAGTCTCCCACGGAAACAACCCATTTGGGCGAGGGGGTGGCATTATAGGTGCGCTCCAGCGCTTCGCGCATGTTCCGCGTGACCGGGCCGGTGACGAGCAGGACATCAGCATGGCGCGGAGAGGCGACGAAACGAAGGCCGAAGCGCTCGAGATCGTAAAAGGCGTTGGCGAGGGCATGGATCTCGAGTTCGCAGCCATTGCAGGAACCGGCATCGATTTCGCGGATCGAAAGGCTCCGTCCAAGCCGTCGCCGTGCGACGTCACCGAGCGTCGTGGCAAGCGCCGCGATATCGGCGAGTTCCATATCTGGCGGGGCTTCCGTCAGTGGCGCTCGGGTCAGGCTTTCGAACAGAAGCTTGCGCATGATCAACCCTACAGGTCGTGCCCGGAATAGGAGCAGTTGAACGATTTGTTGCAGAGCGGGAAATCCGCAACGATGTTGCCTTCGATCGCGGCCTCGAGCACCGGCCATTGAAACCAGGACGGGTCGCGCAGGTGGCATCGCTCGACGATCCCTGTCGGGTCGAGCCGAAGCCAGCAGAGAATGTCGCCGCGAAACCCCTCGACAAGGGCAATGCCTTCGCGTGTTTCCGGACCATGGCCGATAGCGACCGAGATGTCGCCCGACGGCATTCCCTCCAGAAGCTGGTCGATCAGTCCCAGGCTTTGTTCCACCTCTCGGATGCGCACCCACAGCCGCGCGTTGACGTCGCCTTCCTGAAACAGGGGCACGTCGAAGCGCAGCGAGTCATAGGGTGGGTAGGCAAGATCGCGGCGCGTATCGAACGCGCGCCCCGAGGCCCGCCCCACATATCCACCGCAGCCATATTGATGGGCAAGGGCGTGCGACAGGATTCCCGCGCCGACTGTGCGGTCCTGCAGGGAGGCGGTGTTGTCAAACAGCTCGATCAAGGGAGGGAAGGCCTGCCGGATGGTCGCCATAAGCGATCGGATGCCCTCCGCACCTGCGCGATCCAGATCGATAGCGACACCGCCAGGCACGACCTTGTCCATCATCAGGCGGTGGCCGAAACAGGCGCTCGATTGCCGCAACACGCGCTCGCGCAGCACGGCAGTGTGGGCATGCATCAAGGCGAATGCGGCATCGTTGCAGGCGGCCCCGATATCGCCGACATGGTTCGCGATCCGCTCCAACTCGGCCATCAACGCCCGCAGCCAATGGGCCCGCGCCGGAATTTCGATTCCCAGCGCCGCCTCGGCCGCGCGCGCGAAGGCAATTGAATAGGCCACAGTGCTATCGCCCGAAATCCTCCCCGCAAGCCGGGCCGCGCGCTCCAGCGAGGCGCCGGCCATGAGGGACTCGACGCCCTTGTGCGTGTAGCCCAGGCGTTCCTCGAGGCGCACGACGGTCTCGCCATTGGCAGTGAACCGGAAATGTCCCGGCTCGATAATGCCGGCATGGACCGGACCGACACCGATCCGGTGCAGGCCTTCGCCTTCCGCCGTCAGGAAGGCATAGGGGGCACCCTCACCGGAGGTTTCGGTGGTGATCCCGAGGGGATGACCGACGCGCCAGCGTCCATGATCGAGCCAGGGCCTATCGTCGGGTGCGCCGACGGGTTCGAGGCCGAACAAATCAGCTATGGTTCGTTCGAGCCGGTGGGCCGGCGGATGACGCCGGGCGACCGACGGAAATTGGCCGGTGGGACAGGGCAGGGAGGCGACAGCCAGTTCTCCCTGGCTTTCGCCACGGCTCATATCGAGCAGCGCCATGTGGACTGCCCCTGCGTCCCCCCACAGGCCCGCCAGCGTCCAGCGGCCTTCCGCAAGTTGTGCAGCAAGGGCGGACCATGTGTCCGCGTCCACAATTCTGCGCGGCCATGGATGGTGGGCATGCGGCGGCGTGCCTGCCATTGCCTTGATCATACTTTGCATATGCCCTCCCGGTTCAATGGAGGAGGCCAGCGACATGCTGGAACCAGGCGACCAGCGGAGGAGGTAGATATATCCCCGCGACGAAGACGAGTCCAAGATGGGCGATCATTGGCAGATGGGACGCCTTGACCGGGTGGCTGACGCCCGTTGGTTCGCCGAACGCCAGTCCATGGACCTTGAGCAAGAGAGCGCCAAAGGCGACCAGCAGGCCGATCACCAAAGGAATGGCAAGCAGCGGTGCACGCGCGAAGGTCGAACTCACGACGAGGAACTCGCTCATGAAGACACCCATCGGCGGCATGCCCGCGATCGCGACGACCCCGGCCACAAGTCCCCAGCCCAACAGGGGATGGCTCACGGTCAGGCCGCGTATGTCCTCGATCTTCTGCGTGTCCTTGGCCTGCGCGATATGGCCGACGGTGAAGAAGATGGCCGATTTGGTCAGGCTGTGCATCGTCATGTGCAGCAACCCCGCGAAATTCGCGAGTGGGCCACCCAGGCCGAAGGCGAAGGCGATGATCCCCATATGCTCGATCGATGAATAGGCGAACAGCCGTTTGATGTCCCTTCGCCGGTACAGCATGAAGCCCGCGAAGATCAGGGAGACCAGCCCCATCGTCATCAACAATGGCCCCGGCGCGATCGCACCAGGGTTCGCGGCCAGTAGCAACTTGAACCGCAAGACTGCGTGCAGCGCGACATTGAGCAACAGGCCCGACAGCACCGCCGAAATCGGCGTCGGACCCTCGGCGTGCGCGTCCGGGAGCCAGGCGTGCAGTGGTGCGAGCCCGATTTTGGTGCCGTAGCCCAGCAGCAGGAAGACGAAGGCGAGATTGAGCAACGCGGGGTCGAGCGCGGCGGCGTGCTTGATCAGCACAGTCCAGATCATGCCATCGGGGCCTTCGCCGACTACCGGACGGGCAGCCATATAGATCAGGATCGTGCCAAACAGCGCCAGCGCGATACCGACGCTGCCGAGGATGAAATATTTCCACGCCGCTTCAAGGGCCTCATGGGTGCGATAGATGCCGACCATCAGGACGGTCGTGAGCGTCGAAAGCTCGATCGCGACCCACATCAACCCGATATTGTTCGCCAGCAGCGCTAGGTTCAGGCCGAACAGGAGTATCTGATACATCGCATGGTAGAAGCGCAGCTGGACCGTCGTCAGGCGGCCTGTTTCCAGTTCATGACCGATATAGCTGGCGCTGAACACGCTCGTGGTGAAGCCGACAAAGGTGTTGAGGACGATGAAGACGATATTGAGATCATCGACCAGCAGATAGGGGCCGGGTGGTAGCTTGTGTACAAACAGCGATAGCGCCGCCAGCAGCGTGAGAAAGGCTGAACCGGCGTTGAGGCGAGCCGACAGTTTGTAGTTGGGAATGAACAGCAGCAAGGCGGCCGTCACCAGCGGGATCGCCAGGATCAGGCCGTCGCCGGTGGCAGGCATGCCGATCACCGGCGCTCGCCCCGGAAATCGTCCATGGCCTGGAGATCGACCGAGTCGAAGCGCTCGCGGATCCTGAACAGGAAGACGCCGATGACGATGAAGGCAACCAGAACGGAAAAGGCGACGCTGATCTCGACGACAAACGGCATGCCCTTCGCGCCGGTGGCAGCCAGAATCAGCCCGTTCTCGAGTGACATGAAGCCGACCACCTGGCTGACGGCGTTGCGCCGGGTCACCATCATCAATAGGCCCAGCAGCACGACCGAGAGCGCAAAGGCGAGATCCTCGCGGGCGTACATGTCGGCCTCCGCGGTGACGCGCAGGATGACGACCATGGACAGTGCGACCAGGCCCAATCCGCCCAGCATGGTAGGACCGATGTTGACGGCTGTTTCGACTTCGCGGTGGATGCCCAGGCGTCTGATCATCCGGTGCAGCGCGACCGGAATGATGATTGCCTTGACCGAGAGAGCGATTGCGGCCGTCAGATAGAGGTGGGGGGCATCCTGCACATAGGCTTGCCACGCGACCGAAAGCGCCAACACGACCGCCTGGAACGCGAAGACGTTCAGCAGTGCCGACAGGCGATCCTGATAGAGCAGCATCAAGCTGACAAGGACGAGGCTCCCTGCCAGGAAATGCGCAACGTCGAAAGCAAGCTTGTCCAAACTACAGACTCCGCGAGACGAATAACAGGAGCGTGCCGAGAAACCCGAGCATCAGCGCGGCGCCGAGAAAATCCGGTACACGGAACACGCGCATCTTCGCGATCAGGGTTTCAAAGATGGCGAGCAAGCAGCCTGCGATGCCGATCTTGCCAATATACACGGCCGCGCCGATCAGATGCACATGTAGCGGAGCGCCCGCCGGTGCGAGGCCCCATGGCACGAACACGCAGGCGATCAGGGAACAATAGAGCAGAAGCTTGATCGCCGAGGCGAGTTCGAGAAGCGCTAGGTGCCTGCCCGAATATTCCAGCACCATCGCTTCATGCACCATCGTGAGTTCGAGATGGGTCGCGGGATTGTCGACCGGCATCCGCGCGTTCTCGGCAAGCGCAACGATGACAAGCGCAAACAGGGCCATGCCGAGTGAGACCCGTAGACCCACACCTGCCAGCATGATGTTGGCCACGGTCGAAAGCTGGGTTGAGCCGGCGACGAGGGCGATCGTGAACACGATCATGATCAGTGCGGGTTCGGCGAGCGTCGCGATCATCGCCTCACGGCTCGATCCGATGCCGCCAAAGCTGGTGCCGACATCCATGCCGGCCAGCGCGAGAAAGAAGCGCGCGCTGCCGAGCAACGCGATGATGACGATGAGATCCGCCGACCAGCTGAACAGCAACCCCGTGGCGAAGGTAGGGATCAGGGCGGCCGCGACCCAGGTCGCGGCGAAGACGATATAGGGCACGATCCGGAACAGCCAGGACGCGCTCTCGGCGACGACGGCCTCCTTGCGTGCAAGCCGGATCAGATCGCGATAAGGCTGCAGGAGTGGCGGCCCCTGTCGCCGCAGCAGCCGCGCCTTCACCTTGCGCACCAGCCCGGTCAGCAGCGGCGAGAACAGCAGCACAAGCAGCATCTGCGAGATCTGGATCGAAAAGCCGTTGATCAGGAGCATATCGATCATGACCATGCGGCGAGGATCAGCAGGAGCAGGATCAGGGCACCGAAGACCAGGCTCAGATAGCGGCGGATGGTGAGGAATTGCAGATGGTTCAGCCGTTCCGCGAGGTAAGCGACCAGGCGGATGATCGGATCGTAGATCAAATCCCAGGCCAGATCACGTAGCGTGACGGTTATCCGTGCCGGACGGCCGTCCCCCGGCGATGGCATATCGACCACTTCGGTGGCGCGAAAAGCGAAGCCGCCGAACACGCGGCGCAGGGGCTGGGCGAAGCTGTCCGCTGTATATTGGGTGGCCGGACTGGGGTCGGGAAAACCGCAATCCCACGCCGGCGCTCGGCGCAGCTTGTCCGATGCAAGGCGGTGGATGACGAAGGCCGCAAGCGATGCCGAGGCGGTGATGAAGAGGAACACCAGCAGGCCATTATAGGAGCTGCGGCTTTCGGCGATCGGCACGATCGAAAGCCAGGCGACATGAGTTTGGACCGGCATGCGTGACCCGGTAAGTGCGCTGGAGACGGGCGCGAGCGCGTCGATGACGAGTGCCGGGAATATCCCTGTGAGCAGGCATAGAAGCGCAAGGGTCGCCATGGCGGCGATCGACAGCCCGTCGACCTCATGGGCGTTGGATGCAGCCGGGCTCCTCGGCCTGCCAAGGAAGGAAATGCCGAACGCGCGCACGAAACAGGCTGCCGCCAGCGCTGCGGCCAATGCGAGCATGGCACCGACCGCCGGGATGAGGAGCTTCAGCGCCCATTGGGGAAGCTCTGGGCTAAGCAGGACGGCTTGCAGCATGAGCCATTCCGACGCGAAGCCATTGAGAGGCGGCAAGGCCGAGATCGCGACCGCGCCGACCAGGAATAACAGGCCCGTGGCGGGCATCCGGTTGAGCAGCCCGCCCAGCGTCTCCATTCGTCTCTCACCCGTGGCGGTCAGAACAGCGCCCGCACCGAAGAATAAAAGGCTCTTGAAGAGTGCATGATTGAGGACGTGAAAAAGCGCCGCGGTCATTGCAAGCGCTGCGGCTGCCTTCATGCCGTTGCCCTCAAACGCCAGCGCCAGGCCGATCGCGACAAAGATCAGCCCGATATTCTCGATCGTGCTGTAAGCGAGGACACGCTTGATATCATTTTGCATGAGGGCGGTGAGAACACCGAGGACCGCGGTAATGGCACCGGCGAAGAGTACCGGTACCGCCCACCACCAGGAAACGGGTCCGAGCAGGTCGAAAGTGATCCGGATGAAGCCGTAGACGGCGACCTTGGTCATCACGCCGCTCATCAGTGCCGAGACATGGCTTGGTGCCGCCGGGTGCGCGAGGGGCAACCAGACATGAAGCGGGACGAGACCCGCCTTGGAACCGGTGCCCAACAAAGCGAGAGCAAGCACCAGGCCCGCAAGGCCGGTCGGCGCGCCATGCGCGCGCATTGTCGCGAAGGCATATCCGCCCTCGGGGCCGGCCATCAGGCCGAAGGCGAGCAGCAGCGCCAGCGTTCCGAAGCTCGCCATCACGATATAGACATAACCCGCCTTCCTATTCTCCGCCTCGCGATGGTGCGTCATGACCAAGGCCCATGACGCCAGGGACATGGACTCCCAGGAGAGGAGAAAGGTGAAGGCATCGGCCGCCACCAGCACCAAATTCATGCCCGCCAGGAAGAGCGGGAAAAACGGCAGAACCCGCTCGGGCGCGGATTCGTGGCGACCATAGCCCAGCCCATAAAGGCTGGCGGCGGCCCCGCCCAGATTGATCACGACAAGGAAGAATGCCGCGAGCGCATCGAGGCGGAAATTGGCGCCGATCCAGGGAAGGCCGAGCGGCAGGACGATTTCCGAAACAGCCGCCGGGCGGGCAATCAAATGAACGATCGCGACGGCGCACGCGATCGCACAGACGGTCAGACTGCTGCCGTAAATCAGCCATCTGGCCCATTTAAGACGACCGACCGCCACCGCGATAGCGCCGGTGATCAGCAAGGCCGCCACGCACCACAGCGTTGCGACGATGGGCGCGATAGCCGCCATTCAAGCCACTCGCGACCCGGTCAGCGACCAATCGCCCGTTCGACTGGCCCCGTTGGGCATTCCTTGGCCAGAGAACCGGACGCCACGCCCACCCTTAGGGCTGGCCGCACCGTCCGCGATGAACTCGATTCCCGCATCATCAAGGGCGCCGATAAGTTTCATCAGAGAGTCGACATTTCCCCTAATGATGTCCTTGCTCGCTTCCATCCGCTGGATGGTCGGCATGGATAGCCCCGACAACAGGGCAAGTTCTCGCTGATCGATCCCGAGTAGGGCTCGGGCACCGCGCAACTGGGCCGCTCCTATCATCCGCTTGCCTCCACAGTCATTTAGTGAGCCATAGGATATCACGTCTGCATCGGCAATGATAATGCTAAAAGCAGCTATATTGATATATAAAGCTTGAGTCCGGTTTGCTCCGCATTGTCTCGAGTGCGGGCTCGCCCATGCCGGGTTCACGCCAATGACGGCTCTGCCGCCTTGCTGATCAAGATGGTTGGGGGCGTGTCGTTGCGCTGGCGATTGCCACGGAGGTCAACCTGCACCTTGCTTTCTGGCTGCTCATTCTGTCGCGGCTGACCTTGACGTTTTTCTTCGTCGTCGGAGCGCTGGCGCGCGAGAGGCCATATGTCCGCATTCGAATGGCGCCATGCAATGGGCGGCACGGATCCTGTCGATCGCGAACCATAGGCATCATGTTTGAATCACTTATTCTAATATGCAATGATGTTGTAATGATATATAAAACATGCATCATGCCCTAGGTCATCGATCATAGAGACCGGGTTCAATCGATGACATGAATGCCCGCGGACGGCTGGCAATCCGCGGAATGGCCAATGTGCGCAGACGGTTGCAGCACGCTGGGCTGGGAGATGTCGATGAGCACTGAATCCCGCGGACGACCGAGACCAATGTCTCCTCACCTCCAGATCTATCGTCCGACGATCACCATGGCGATGTCCTTTGCCCATCGTCTCACAGGAGCTGCCCTTTATCTCGGCACCTTGCTGGTGGCTTGGTGGCTCATCGCCGTCACGTTGTCGGCGAATTCTTACGCCGTCTTTCAAGGTTTTCTGGATTCCTGGCCGGGGCAGCTCATTCTATTTGGCTACATATGGGCGTTGATCCACCATATGCTCGGCGGCCTTCGCCACCTGCTCTGGGATTTCGGGATCTGGATTGATCTGCCAGCGGCCAGCCGGCTCGCCTGGGCCACTCTGATCGGATCTACGGTCTTGGCAACGGTGGCCTGGATGGCCGGGCATTCCATCAGGGCCATGATCCCATGACCGACATGCGCACGCCGCGTCGCCGGGCGCGTGGACTTGGTGCAGCCGGAAGCGGATCCATGCATTTCTGGATGCAGCGCGTAACCGCAATCGCGAATGTCCCGCTGGTGATCTTCCTGCTTTCGCTCCTCGTCGCCCTCATCGGATTGGGCCATGAAGCAGCGCGTAGCTATATCGCCAATCCCCTTGTTGGCATCATGCTCATATTGCTGGTCGTTTCCGGAGCATTTCATATGCGCTTGGGCATGCAGGTCATCATCGAAGATTATATCCACAGCCCAGCAATCAAAATGGCCTGCCTTGTGGGAAATATCCTGTTCTCCGCCGCGATCGGTATCGCGTGCATTTATGCCGTGCTCAGGACGAGCCTGGGTTCGTGACGTGTTGAGGTGTGAATGATGGGCGGATACGGCACTTATCAATTTACCGATCATACCTACGACGTCGTGGTGGTCGGAGCTGGCGGTGCAGGGCTGCGCGCAACCCAAGGGGCGGTCCAGGCCGGCCTGAGGACGGCGTGCATCAGCAAGGTATTCCCGACCCGCAGCCATACCGTCGCGGCGCAGGGTGGAATTGCCGCCAGCCTTGGCAATCTTGGCGAGGATAGCTGGCAGTGGCATATGTACGATACGGTCAAGGGCTCCGACTGGCTCGGCGACCAGGACGCCATTGAATATATGTGCCGGCAGGCCGTGCCGACGGTTCTCGAGCTTGAGCATGCCGGCCT
>NZ_CAVK010000116.1 GCF_000382885.1 Sphingobium indicum BiD32 | reverse complement strand
CGCCTGCGGGAGGGGGGACAGAAGGGGCTTCCTTCCTCACTCGGCCGCTGCCGTCAGTTTGAGAAACACATCCTCCAGATCCGGGTCGCGCGTCACCACGTCCACAATCGCCAGCCCGCTGGCCTGGACAGCGCTGAGCACTTGCCCCGCATTGGCGCGGTCTTTGAGGTAGGTGATGGTCAGGGTGCGGTCGCCCGATTGCTCGACTTTCTCGAAGCATGGCGCGTCAGGCGCAGTCACGATGTCGCGGTCCACCGTTATCTGCACCACCTTTTCCAGTGCCATGTCGACCAGTTCGCGGGTCGGCTTGTCGGCGATCAGGCGGCCATGGTTGATGATGCCGATGCGGTCGCACAATTCCTCGGCTTCTTCCAGATAGTGGGTCGTCAGCACGATGGTGACCCCCAGCGCGTTGAGTTCGCGGACATAGGCCCAGAGCTGCTGGCGCAATTGTACGTCGACGCCAGCGGTCGGCTCGTCCAGCACCAGGATCGGGGGCGAGTGGACCATGGCCTTGGCCACCAGCAGGCGGCGCTTCATGCCGCCCGACAGCGTGCGGGCATAGGCGTGGGCCTTGTCCTCCAGATGGACGGCGCGCAGCAATTCCATGGAGCGGCGCTTGTCCTTGGGCACGCCATAATAGCCCGCCTGATTTTCCAAAGTCTCGAAGGGCGTGAAGAAGGGGTCGAACACGATTTCCTGCGGTACGATGCCGATCGAGTTTTTCGCGTTGCGCGGGTTGATGTCGGTGTCGAAGCCCCAGATGCGGGCTGTTCCCGACGTCTTGTTGACCATGCCCGCGAGGATATTGATCGTCGTCGATTTGCCCGCGCCATTGGGACCGAGCAGCCCGTAAATCTGGCCACGCGGGATCGACAGGTTGATGCCGTCGAGCGCGCGCTTGCCGCCCTTATAGACTTTGGTGAGGTTGGTGATCTCGATTGCGGGCGCGGGCGTGTCGGTCATGGCTCAACTCTATGGGGATGGGCGGCGGCGAAGGAAAGGGGGCGTCAAAACTCGTCCGCGATATCCATCAGGCCCAGCAGCTTGCGCGGAGCAACTTGCCGCCAGCTGTCGCGCAGGCGCTGGGCGACATGGTCCCAGTCCGTGTCGCCCAGGTCCAGGCGGATGCCGACCCAGTCATTGCCGAAATAGGCGGGGCGGTAATAGCGGTCCGGGTCGGCCTCGATCAGCGTTGCCTGTTCTTCGGGGGCGGTGGTTTTTACGAGGATGGCGATGATGCCGTCGCCATGATGGTCGCGGGTGAAATAGGCGAACTTCTTGCCTTTCACGATACCGAAGCAGGGCATCCCGTGCGAGACGGTCTCGTCCACTTGCGGCAGGGCCAACGCGGATTCGCGGACTTTGTTCAGCAGCCAGTCGGGCTGGCGCTCGCGGGTGACGAAATCGGCCAGCGTGCGCGAATAGAGCTGGTGCTCGGCGATCAGGATGCGGGCGGCCAGGCTGTCGGCGCTGTCGCCGGGCAGGATCGCCACTGGCGTCTGGCTCAGCACCGGGCCATCATCGAGCTCCGCCGTCACGATATGGACCGAGCAGCCGGCTTGGGCATCGCCCGCGTCGATGGCGCGCTGGTGGGTGTCCAGCCCCTTATATTTGGGCAGCAGGCTGGGGTGGATGTTGAGCATCCGGCCTTCCCATCCGTTTACGAATTCGGGCGACAGGAGCCGCATATAGCCTGCCAGCGCGACATAATGTGCGCCCGCCGCGCGCAGCTCAGCGTCGATGATCTGGTCGAATTCGGCGCGTTTATGGCCTTTGTGGCTCTGGCCGAAGGTGGCGATGCCCTCGGCTGCGGCCAGCGCTAAGCCCGGTGCGTCAGGGTCGTTGGCGGCGACCAGCACGATTTCATAGGGGCAATCGGCGGCCTTCGCCGCATAGAGAAGGGCCGCCATGTTGGAGCCGCGACCGGAGATCAGGACGCCGACTTTTGCCTTGTGCATAACAACATCCGTTCGGTTCGAGCGAAGTCGAGAACCCTCGCGCAACCGTTTCTCGACTTCGCTCGAAACGAACGGAGGGTGGTGATTTTATCCCAGATGCGTGGCGCGCCAGTCAGACTTGGCGCTCCATGTCTCGGTGGAGCCGCGCACGGTGCAGCCCTTGTCTCCTGCCTGGACTTCGCCAATGCGGTGGACGGTTTCGCCCGCCGCTTCCAGCGCGGTGGTGACGCCCGCGACATGACCTTCATCGACCGCCAGCACCATGCCGACGCCGCAGTTGAAGGTGCGCGCCATTTCGCCCGGTTCGATATGACCCTGCGCCTGGAGGAAGGCCATCAGACGCGGCTGTTCCCACGCATCGGCATCGACCATCGCATGGCAGCCGTCGGGCAGGACGCGGGGGATATTTTCCAGCAGGCCGCCGCCGGTGATGTGGGCGAGCGCATTGACCATGCCTGCGCGCACCAAAGGCAGCAGGCTCTTCACATAGATTTTCGTGGGCGCCATCAGCGCGTCGATCAGCAGCACATCCTGATCGAAAATCGCAGGACGATCGAGCTTCCAGCCCTTGTCGGCGGCGAGGCGGCGGACCAGCGAGAAGCCGTTGGAGTGGACACCCGACGAGGCAAGGCCCAGCAGCACGTCGCCGACCTTGACGCGATTGCCGGTCAGCGCCTTGTGCCGTTCGACCGCGCCGACGCAGAAGCCCGCCAGATCATAGTCGCCCGGCCCGTACATGCCCGGCATTTCAGCGGTTTCGCCGCCGATCAGCGCGCAACCGGCGATACGGCAACCCTCGGCAATCCCGGCTATGACGCGCTCGGCAACGCCGCTCTCCAGCTTGCCGGTGGCATAATAGTCGAGGAAGAAGAGCGGTTCGGCCCCCTGCACGATCAGGTCGTTGGCGCACATGGCAACGAGGTCGATGCCCACGCCGTCATGGCGGTTATGGTCGATCGCGAGTTTCAGCTTGGTGCCGACGCCATCATTGGCCGCGACCAGCAACGGATCGTCATAGCCAGCGGCCTTCAGGTCGAAAAAGCCGCCAAAGCCGCCAAGTTCGGCGTCCGCGCCGGGGCGGCGGGTCGCCTTGGCGAGCGGCGCGATGGCGCGGACAAGGGCGTTACCAGCGGCGATGTCGACGCCAGCCTTGGCGTAGCTATAGGATTCGTTCTCACTCATGGGGGAGCGCCCTAGAGCAAAGGCGGGCAAAACGGAAGGGCAAGCCCCGAACGACAAACTTGGGGTTGGCGCTTGGCAGACGGGGCAAATCTCGCCAAAAGGCGCTCGTGAGCCTGAGCCAGACCCTGAATCGCCTGCCGTTCCAGCCCGGCGCTGTCCTTCGCGCCTTGTCGCGCCCGGTCCAGATCCTGCTAGCCATCGCGATCGGCCTCGCCGCCGCCGTGCTGGTGGCGCAGATGGAGGGGGAGCGGGGCGTGCCGCCTATCGCCAGCGGCGGCGATTTCGAGGTGCGCGGGGTCAAGGTCGACGTCGTGGCCAAGGATGCCGACAGTGCCCGCTATGCCGGGTGGCGGATGGCGCAGCGGCAGGCGTGGCGGATGCTGTGGATACGCACCCATGGCGGCGGAGGCGCGCCAGCCCTGTCCGATTCGCAGATCGAGGCGATGGTTTCGGGCATCGAGATTGATTTCGAGCAGGCGGGGCCGACCCGCTATGTGGCGACGCTGGGTATTTTGTTCGATCGGGCGCGCACCGGGCAATTGCTGGGCGTTTCCGGTAACGTCATGCGGTCGCCGCCCTTGCTGGTGATCCCGGTGATGTGGGACGGCGGATCGGCCGTATCCTATGAACGCACCAATGAGTGGCAAAAGGCATGGGCGCGATACCGCACCGGCGACAGCGCGATCGATTATGTCCGCGTGGCCGGGTCCGTGGCCGATCCCATATTGCTGAATGCCGGGCAGACCGGGCGGCGCGGGCGTCTGTGGTGGCGGGTGCTGCTCGACCAATATGGCGCGGCCGACGTGGTGATCCCGATCGCGCGGCTGGATCGCGCCTATCCCGGCGGGCCGGTGACCGGCACCTTTACCGCGCGCTACGGCCCGGACAACAGCCTGATCGGCAGTGTGACGCTGCGCGCGTCCAACGCCAGCGGCATCGCGCAGATGCTGGATGAGGGCGCGCGGCGGATTGATGAGCTATATATCCGCGCGCTCAATGATGGCCGCCTGCGCCCCGACCCCTCCTTGATCATCGAGGAGCCGGTCGATCCCGACGCGCTGGCGATCGAGAATGCGGCGGATGCGGTAGTCGAGACGGTCGATCTGCCGACTGCGACCGCCGCCACCGGTACCACCAGCTTCGCGATCCAGTTCGATACACCTGATGTCGGATCGATCGGCGCCGGCGAATCGGCGGTGCGGGCGATCCCTGGCGTACGGTCGGCATCGACCAGCAGCCTGGCGCTGGGCGGCACGTCGGTGATGCAGGTCAGCTTTGACGGCACGGTCGATATGCTGCGCAACGGGCTACAGGCGCGCGGCTATAACGTCATCGTGTCCGGCACGACCCTGCGCATCACGCGCAGGCAGGCACCACAGCCCCAACCCCCATCGCAGCAATGAGCCAGATCAGCCTGCCTTTCGACTGGCATGGCGCGGCCAGCGGCGGGGATTTTCTGGTCAGCGACGCCAATGCCCAGGCGGTCGCCCATCTGGAACGCTGGCGCGAATGGCCCCTGTCGGTGAGCGTGCTGACTGGCCCGCCACTGTCGGGGCGATCGACGCTGGCGCGGCATTTCGCGCAGATGAGCGGCGGCAGCGTGATCGATGATGCCCAAGGAAAAGACGATCGGGGCGACGAACATCGCCTGTTCCATGCCTGGAACGAGGCGCAGACCAGTCATAGGCCATTATTGATGATCGGCGATGCGCCGCCTGCCAGCTGGACCGTGGCGCTGCCCGATCTGCGATCACGGCTGGCGGCTGTGCCCCATGTTGCGATTGCCGAACCGGACGAGGCGTTGGCCCGCGCGCTGATCGAGCGCCAACTGGGTGCGGCGGGGGCGCGTTTTGCGGCTGACCTGCCCGACTGGCTGCTCCGCCGGATCGAGCGCAGCTATGGCGCAATCGCGGCGGTAACGCGGCTGCTCGACCGGACGGCGCTGTCATCTGGCCGTAAGATTTCTGTCGCAATGGCAAAAGACTGCCTGCAAGGCGCTGGCTATCTGCCTATAGTAGCGACCGACCCTTCCCTCGATCCGTGCGAGTGACCCCCGTGGCCGAAGCCGATCCCGCGACCAGCCTGACCCTGCCCATGGGTCGCTATTTCAACCGCGAACTGTCCTGGCTGGCGTTCAACCAGCGGGTGCTGGAAGAGGCGATGAACCGCGCCCATCCGTTGCTGGAGCGGCTGCGTTTTCTGTCGATTTCCGGCGCCAATCTGGACGAATTCTTCTCCGTCCGGGTCGCGGGCCTCAAAGGCCAGCAGTTGCAGGATGTCGATATGTGTTCGGCTGACGGGCTGACCGCCGGGCAGCAATTGACCGCCATCGCGGCGGAAACCGACCGGTTGATGCTGGCCCAGCAGAAGGTGTGGGGCGTCGTCCATGGCGAGCTGGCGCAGGTCGGCATCGAGGTGGTCGGCCCGACCAGCCCGCTCGACCCGCTGAGCGAAGCCTGGCTGCGCGACCATTTCCTGAACCAGATTTTCCCGATCCTGACGCCGCAGGCGCTGGACCCGGCGCATCCCTTTCCCTTCATCCCCAATGAAGGCCTGTCGATCGTGTTCGACCTGCAACGCCTGTCGGACAAGCAGCCGATCCGCGAACTGGTGATGATCCCCGCCTCGCTGGCGCGTTTCGTCCGCATTCCCGGCGAACCGGCACGCTACATGGCGCTGGAGGCGGTGATCCGGCGCTTTTCGGGGGATCTGTTCCCCGGTTACAAGGTGCGCAACAGCGGCGTGTTCCGCATCATCCGTGACAGCGATATCGAGATTGAGGAAGAGGCTGAGGATCTGGTCCGCCACTATCGCAGCGCGATCAAGCGCCGCCGCCGGGGGCGCGTGATCCGCATGGAGATAGAGGAGCGCATCCCCGAACCGGTCGAGGAGATGTTGCAGGACATGCTCCAGGGCCATGAAGCGGTGGTGGTCGAGGTGGAGGGGTTCATCGGCATCGGCGACCTGTCCGGCATCGTGGACGAGGACCGGCCCGACCTGAAGTTCGAGCCATATGTCCCGCGTTTCCCCGAACGTATCCGCGAATATGGCGGCGACTGTTTCGCCGCGATCCGGGCCAAGGACATCGTCGTCCATCATCCCTATGAGGCGTTCGATGTCGTCGTAGCCTTTCTGAAACAGGCAGCGGTGGACCCGGATGTGGTCGCGATCAAGCAGACGCTCTATCGCGCGGGCAAGCAGTCGGCGATCATCCGCGCGCTCATTGACGCGGCGGAGGCGGGCAAGTCGGTGACCGCCGTGGTCGAGCTGAAGGCGCGGTTCGACGAGGAACAGAATCTGATGTGGGCCGACGCGCTGGAGCGTGCGGGGGTCCAGGTCGTCTACGGCTTCATCGACTGGAAAACCCACGCGAAGGTTTCGATGGTGATCCGGCGCGAGGGCGACCAGTTTCGCAGCTACTGCCATTTTGGCACCGGCAATTATCATCCGGTCACAGCCCGCATCTATACGGACCTCAGCTTCTTTACCGCCGATCCGGCCTATAGTCGCGATGCGGCGGCCTTGTTCAATTACATCACCGGTTATGTCGAGCCGCAGGGGCTGGAAAAGCTGGTCATGTCGCCGCGCAGCCTGCGCGATCATCTGTGCGCGATGGTGGACAAGGAGATTGACCATGTCCGCGCCGGTCGCCCCGGCACCATCTGGGCCAAGATGAACAGCCTGGTCGATCCGGCGCTGATCGAGAAACTCTATGCCGCCAGCAATGCCGGCGTGCAGATCGACCTGATCGTGCGCGGCATCTGCTGCCTGCGGCCCGGTGTGCCGGGCATGTCCGAAAATATCCGGGTCAAGTCGGTGGTCGGCCGCTTTCTGGAACATAGCCGCATCGCCGTGTTCGGCAATGGCAAGGCGCTGCCCAATAATGGCGCCAAAGTCTATATCAGCTCGGCCGACTGGATGCCGCGCAACTTCGACCGGCGGGTCGAATTCCTGGCACCGATCGAGAATCCGACTGTGCATGACCAGATATTGGATCAGGTGATGGTCGCCAACCTGATCGACAGCGAACAAAGCTGGACGCTCGACAGCACGGGCCATTACACAAGACTCGATCCGGGCGACAAGCCTTTCAACCTGCACCGTTATTTCATGACCAACCCGTCGCTGTCCGGGCGCGGCGCGGCGCTGGACAATGAAGCGGTGCCGACGTTGCGCCTGCGCGGGCGGGCCTGACGCCGATGAATTCGATGCTCAGCCGGGTCCGCGACGTCGCGCAGAATATGGCAACATCGCCCCAGCCGACGACAGGTCGCACCGCGATCATCGACATCGGCTCCAACAGTGTTCGTCTGGTCGTCTATGACGGGCCACGCCGCATCCCCTTCATCCTGTTCAATGAAAAGGTGATGGCAGGTCTGGGCGCGGCGCTGGCGCGGACCGGGCGGATCGAAGCGGAGCCGATGGAGCGTGGCCTTCGCGCCGCCGGGCGCTTTGCCCATTTGTGCCGCGAGATGAAGGTTGCCGACATACGCTGCGTCGCAACAGCCGCCGTCCGCGACGCGACCAACGGGCCGGAATTCATCGCCCGTGCCGCCGCCATGGGGCTGACCGTGGAATTGCTGTCGGGTCGGCAGGAAGCGGTCGGCGCGGCGATGGGCGTCTTGTCGGGCATTCCCCATGCCGACGGCATTGTCGGCGATCTGGGCGGTGGCAGTCTGGAACTGGCGCGAATCAGGGACGGGCAGGTGCATGAAACCATCTCCCTGCCGCTGGGCGTGCTGCGCCTGCCGCAGATCCGCGCCAAGGGGCCAAGGCTGCTGGAGCGGCAGGTGACCAAGATGCTGGCCAAGGCAGGCTGGCGGCAGGAGCCTGACCTGCCTTTCTACATGGTAGGCGGATCGTGGCGGGCGCTGGCGCGGTTCGACATGCAGCTGACCCAGTTTCCGCTGCCGGTGGTGCATCAATATGATATGCCCGCAACCCGCGCCGAACAGCTGATCCGCATCGTATCCCATGTCGATCGCGCGCGGCTGAAAGATATTCCGGGCATGAGCGGATCGCGCGTGCCGACGCTGACCGATGCGGCGGCACTGTTGTCAGTGGTTGTGCGCCAGCTGCGGTCGAGCCGCCTGGTCGTGTCGGCCTATGGCCTGCGCGAAGGATTGCTGTTCGAGGGATTGCCGCCGGAGATTCGCGCGCATGATCCGCTGCTGGTCGCGGCCGAAGCGGAGGGGGAGGCGCAGTCGCGCTTTCGCGGCCATGGCGACCGGATCGAGCGCTGGATCGCGCCGCTGTTCGCCGATGATGCCGCGGCCGCCCGCCGCATCCGCCGCGCCGCCTGCCTGCTGGCCGATGTCGGCTGGCGTGCCAATCCCGATTTCCGCGCCGAACGCGGGATGGAGATTGCGCTGCATAGCAATTGGGTCGGCATCACCGCAGCGGAGCGGGCAATGCTGGGACAGGCGCTGTTCAGCCATTTTGGCGGGGGCACGGCGATTGCCCCAGGGCTGGAGCAGCTCGCCAGTCCCGACGCACTGCGCCGGGCGATGCTCTGGGGACTGGCGATCCGGCTCGCCCAGCGCCTGTCGGGCGGGGTCGAACGGCCGCTGACCCATACGCGGCTGGAGCTGCGAGACGGGCTGCTCGTGCTGGCGCTGGACAGTGACGATGTGGCGCTGGGCGGCGAAGTGGTCGAACGGCGATTGCGGCATCTGGCGCAGGCGCTGGGGGTGAAATATCGGCTGGTGCGGGGAATGGATTAGGCACCAGTAGAGGCCCACCCACCTTCCCCTGCCGCGCAATCTTGGCTAAGCCCCGGCGATGACATCTTCTCCCGCGCCGCTCAGTCGCTCGCTCTTTGGCTTTTCGATCTTTTATGGCGGCATGGTCTGCATCGCAGGCGTGCTGGGCAACAAGCAGGTGACGCTGGGGCCGGTGTCGGCGATCGGACCGGCGCTGGGGCTGGGTCCGCTGGCTGTGGAGGCGGGCATCTTCGCCTTCCTGCTGCTGGTGACGATTTCCAGCGC
The DNA here is from genome assembly GCF_000382885.1 of Sphingobium indicum BiD32. Classification (GTDB taxonomy): domain Bacteria; phylum Pseudomonadota; class Alphaproteobacteria; order Sphingomonadales; family Sphingomonadaceae; genus Sphingobium; species Sphingobium japonicum_C. The sequence goes on along the minus strand of NZ_CAVK010000116.1, from coordinate 5,505 downwards.
GGTCGCCGAATTGCATGGCCGCGCGGTCGCCAACCGGCTGGTGCAGATCGGCTTCCTGCCGCTGATCGCGTCGATCCTGTTGTCGGTCCTGGTGCTGGCCGCGCCAGCGGCAAGCGACATGGACCCGGCGCGGGCCCAAGCCTTTGCCATGATGATGGGTGGCACGCCGCGCATCTGGGCCGGGGGGATCATCGCCTATGGCGTGTCGCAGACGTTGAACGTCACGCTGTTCGCGATGCTCAAGGGGCGGGAAGGCAGCCGGCTGCTGTGGCTGCGCGCTGCGGTGGCCAGCATATTGTCGCAGATCGCCGATACATTGCTGTTCGTGACCATCGCCTTTTACGGCGTCTTTCCGATCGGCGAATTGTTGCTGGGGCAGATGCTGGCCAAGGTCGTGCTGTCCGCGCTGCTGGTGCCGCCAGTCATCTATCTGCTGGTCGGGCTGGGGCGGCGGCTGGATCGCTAACGCAGGATGAGGGAAGTGCGACAGTGAACACGACATATGTGGCGAATTGCGCCTTTTTGATTAGTTAGCAAACTAATCGAACGGAGTTTTCGTGACGGGTGAGGCGATCGGCAGGGGACGTCGGCAGGTGCGTTGAGGTCGTGCTGGCTTGCCAGTTGCGCGGTATCCCGCCCTTCGACCTGGAAACTTGCCCAACCGGTCCTTTGGCCCTATGCGCCCGCGCATGACCAGTTCGCATGATCCCGTCCCGGCGCTGCTCGCCAAGGCTGAAACCCTCGTCGAGGCGCTGCCCTATATGCAGCGTTATGCGGGCAAGACCTTCGTGGTGAAATATGGCGGCCATGCGATGGGCGATCCCGAAGCGGCGCGCGATTTTGCCGAGGATGTCGTGCTGATGAAGGCGGTGGGCATCAATGTCGTCGTCGTCCATGGCGGCGGGCCGCAGATCGGCGCGATGCTCCAGAAGCTGGGGGTCGAATCGAAATTTGTCGGTGGCCTGCGTGTCACCGACGCGGAAACCGCCAAGATCGCCGAAATGGTGCTGGCGGGTTCGATCAACAAGGAAATCGTCGGCTGGATCGCGGGCGCGGGCGGCCGGGCGGTCGGCATTTCGGGCAAGGATGGCGGGCTGGTCATCTGCGAAAAGGTGCTGGGCAAGCGTGAGGCGGACCCCAATTCGGGGATCGAGCGCAATGTCGACCTGGGCTTTGTCGGCGATCCGGTGAAGGTCGACCGGCGCATCCTGGACACGCTGACGCAGGACGGCATCATTCCCGTGGTCGCGCCGGTGGGCATCGGCGCGGACGGCCATACCTATAACGTCAATGCCGACACGATGGCGGGGGCGATCGCCGCGGAACTCGGCGCGTCGCGCTTCTTCCTGCTGACCGATGTGGCGGGGGTGCTGGACAAGGACAAGAATCTGCTGACCGATCTGGACCCGGCAGCCATCGAAATATTGCAACAGAATGGCACGATCAGCGGCGGCATGATCCCGAAGCTGGAAACCTGCGTCAAGGCGGTCGAGGGCGGAGTGGACGCCGCCGTCATCCTCGACGGGCGGGTGCCGCACGCGATGCTGCTGGAGATTTTCACCCGGCGCGGCGCCGGTACGCTTATCCGGCGATAGGTTTCAGCAGACACATTTTTCTGGAGAGTCGATCCATGTCACTGACCCATCTTCTCGTCCCGACCTATGTGCAGATGTTCAATTGTCTGTCCGCCTGGCTGGCAAAGGCGCAGGGTTCCGGCGCGGATGCCGATGCGCTGCTGACTGCGCGCCTGGCGCCGGACATGTACCCCCTGTCGACGCAAATCCGCTTTGCCTGCGTGCAGGCGCAGGAAGCTGTGTATCGCCTGAAGGGAGAGGATTTTCCGGCCTCGCTTGGCGCGCTGATCGACGAAGGGCGCAATGGGGCGGAGCATCCCGGTTCGATTGAGGATGCGCAGGCGCGGATCGCGCAAACCGTCGCATTGCTGGAGGCGCTTGGCCCCGATGCGCTGGATGCCGCTTCCGGCACGATGATCGCCCACACCCTGCCCAACGGGATCATTCTGGACCTGACCGCCGATCAATATGCGCGGGACTGGAGCCTGTCCCAATTTTATTTCCACCTGATGACCGCCTATGCGATCCTGCGGGCCAATGGGGTGGAATTGGGGAAGGCAGACTATATACCGCACATATTCCCTTATGTTCGGCCGGGAACGATGCCGACGGCCTGATCGGGAGTTACCGCGAGCAGCCATTGCATGGCTTCTGGCTCCATCTCGAAACAGGCAAGCTCGTCGCGATCGAGAATGCGGCGCGCCTGCATCCACGCCAGCGAACTGCCGCTCACCACGGCGACCCTGCGGCTTCTGTTGCCTTCGGACAGCACTTTTTGGAAAGCGGCGACCGCTGCCTGCGATTGCAGGCTGCAACCGGAAATATCGCACAGAACGATATGCTGGTTTGGTGCGCAACCAAGCCGGGCAACGGCTGCATATAGCGTAACGCCAAACGCCTCTATCGTTTCGATATCGAAAAACCCGGTCAGGATCATGCGGATCAGGTTACGGGCCGGTTCGGCCTCGATCGTGAATTTGCCTCTCATACGGGCGCTATGCAGGAAAAAGCTTTCGGAAATATTGCCGGGATGCTTGTCCCTCGCCCATCGGACGGGGTAGGGAGAGGCAATATTTTTCGGAGACCCCATGGCCTACGCGCTTTATCAGATCATCGTCATCCTGCTCGACGTGCTGTGGTGGATCATCATCATCCAGGCGGTGATGAGCTGGCTGATCGCGTTCAACATCGTCAATATGGGCAGCGATTTCGTGCGCACCGTCATGACCGCGCTCGACCGGATGACCGCGCCCATCTATAATCCCATTCGCAGGATCATGCCCGATCTGGGCGCGCTGGACCTGACGCCGATGGTGGTGTTGCTGGCGATCCTGATCATCCGGCAGGCAGTATTGCCGCCCTTGTTCGGGCTGGTGTGACGGTCTGGGTCCAGGCAGGCGACGACCTGATTCTGGCCGTCCGGCTGACGCCGGGCGCGTCGAAAGCGGCGATCGGTGGCGTCTGGACCGACGAAAAGGGCGCGCAATGGCTGTCCGCCCGCGTGACCGCCGTGCCGGAAAAGGGCCGGGCCAATGGCGCGCTGATCGCCTTGCTCGGCAAATATCTCGATTGGCCCAAGGGGGCGATTTCACTGGAATCGGGGGACAGCAACCGGCTAAAGCGGCTGCGTATCCGGGGTGGCGCGCAGCCGCGCCTGATCGCCACCATCGAAAAACAGGTTGAATTGACATGACCATCGGCAAAATCATCGACGGCAAGGCTTTTGCGGCGGGGTTGCGCGACACAGTGGCAGAGGGCGTTGCTGCTTTCGCCGCGCAGGCGGGCCGAAAGCCGGGGCTGGCGGTGGTGCTGGTGGGCGAGGATCCGGCAAGCGCGGTCTATGTCCGCAACAAGGGCAAGATGACGGTCGCCACCGGCATGGAAAGCTTTGAATTCAAGCGCCCGGCCAGCATCGGCGCGGACGACCTGCTCGACCTGATCGAGGAACTGAACCATGACGATCGGGTCGATGGCATATTGGTGCAGTTGCCGCTGCCCGCCCATATCGACGAATCCGCCGTCCTGGCGGCGATCGACCCGGCCAAGGATGTCGATGGCTTCCATGTCGTCAATGCCGGCAAGCTGGCGACCGGGCAGGAGGCGCTGGTCCCTTGCACGCCGCTGGGCTGCATCATGTTGCTGAAGGACGAGCTGGGCGACCTGAGCGGCCTTGAAGCCGTGGTGGTCGGCCGGTCCAACATCGTCGGCAAGCCGATGGCGCAGCTGCTGCTGGCCGAAAGCTGCACGGTGACGATCGCCCATAGCCGCACCCGCGACATTGCCAGCATCGTCCATCGCGCCGACATCGTCGTGGCAGCCGTGGGGCGGGCCGAGATGGTCAAGGGCGAATGGATCAAGCCGGGGGCGACGGTGATCGATGTCGGCATCAACCGGGTGGCCGATACCGAGGATGGCAAGAGCCGTATCGTGGGGGACGTCGCCACCGCCGAGGCGCTGGCCCATGTCCGCGCCATCACCCCGGTGCCGGGCGGGGTTGGGCCGATGACGATTGCGGTGCTGCTGCGCAACACGCTGGTCGCGGCCCATGCCCGCGCGGGGCTGGCCAAGCCCGACGGGCTGTGAGGGCGCGGCTGGCGCTGCTGGTTATGGGCGCGGCGGCGCTGGTCGCCGCGAAGCCGCCGCTGCGTTTCCAGCCTGATCCCAGTTCGGTCATTGCGGCCGAAATCGCGTTCAGCCGGCTGGCGCAGGAAAAGGGGCAATGGACCGCCTTTCGCGCCACTGCCGCTGACGATGCGGTGATGTTCGTGCCGCAACAGGTGCTGGCCAAGGATTGGCTGAAAGGGCGGGCCGATCCGGTGGCACCGGTCAAATGGTCGCCTGCGGCCGTCTATGTCTCGTGCGATGGCAATCTGGCGGCGAGTACCGGCAACTGGACCCGGCCCGATGGCGCGGTCGGCTATTTCACCACCATCTGGCGGCGCGACAAGAAGGGCCGCTGGCAATGGATCGCCGACCATGGCGATACGCTGGCCAAGGCGCGCGAGGTGCCGGAGTTTCTGAGCGGAAAGGTCGCGACCTGCAAGCGGCCTGCGCGCCCCGATGGCCCGCCGCCGGGCAGCCCACAACCCGCCGGAAAAGACGCGCTGCCGCCGCCTGACGAAAGCCTGCTCTGGTCGGCGCAGGTCGCGCCCGATGGCAGCCGCCGGGTGACGGTGCAGATGTGGAATGGCAGCGTCTATGACAGCGTGATCGACGACAGGGTAGGGGCGGCTTCATGATCGAATTGTTCATTTCCGCCTTCGTCACCCTGTTCGTGGTGATCGACCCGCCCGGCTGCGCGCCCATCTATGCCAGCCTGACCGGCGGGGCGAATCCGGCGCAGCGCAAGGCGATGGCGATCCGCGCGGTGGGGATTGCCGCCGCGATCCTGCTGGTATTCGCTTTGTGGGGCAAGCAGTTGCTGGGCGTGCTGGGGATTGCGCTCGACAGTTTTCGCATCGCGGGTGGCATCATGCTGTTCATGATCGCGATGGACATGGTGTTTGAGAAGCGCACCCAGCGGCGCGAGGACCGGGCGCAGAAGATCAGCGCCGAAGAACCGCATGTCGAGGATGTGTCGGTATTCCCGATGGCGATGCCGATGATCGCCGGGCCGGGATCAATCGCCACCGTCATGCTGCTGATGTCGCGCGCGGACGGCATGGGCGAACGGATGGTGGTGCTGGGGGCTGTCGTCGTGACACTGCTGCTGATGCTGGGATCGCTGATCGCGGCGGGGCCGTTGATGGCGCTGCTGGGCCACAAGATTGAGGCGGTGATTACCCGGTTGCTGGGCGTTCTGCTGGCCGCACTGGCGGCGCAGTTCGTGATCGACGGGTTGAAGGCGAGTTTTTAATGATGGGTATCCTCCCCTTGCCAAGGGGAGGTGGAGGGCCGAAGGCCAGACGGAGGGGTGTCGCCCTGTCGATAG
>NZ_CAVK010000117.1 GCF_000382885.1 Sphingobium indicum BiD32 | reverse complement strand
GACACCCCTCCGTCTGACCTGCGGTCAGCCACCTCCCCTTAAAGGGGAGGATGGGCTTTGTTCGACACGCCAATATCGGGTCTGCGAACTGCATAATCGCCAATTCCTTGCCCCCGGTCATCGCCCCGCCCATCGCCAGGGTCAGTTGCTGGTGTGCAGGCGGACGAGGGCGGCGGACACGCCGTCGCCGGGATGGCTGACCAGCTTGGCGCGCAGCCGCGTCAGAAACTGCCGTTCGGTGCCATTGACTACCTCATCATCGCCGAACAGCGGCTTGTCGGACGCCAGCGCGACGATCAGTTCCGGGCCGAAGGGCGGCGCGACGGCATAGCGCTGCGCGGTTTTGGACAGGCCGATCATCACCTGCCGCAGCCCCTTGCTGTCCGGTTCGGGATGGCCGCGATGCAGCTCCACCGCGCTGCCATCGGCCTGCAGATAGATGATACTGAGATAAGGCCGCGCCGCCGTCGTGGTCGCGCTGACGCCGAAAATCTCATTCTCCTTCATTGTCACCGGATCGCCCTCCCGCGGCGCGCCCGCCTCGGTCAGCGCCGCGATCCGCGTTCCCGCCCGCGCCAGCGGCGCGGTCAGCGTTAGCGCCGCCTCGCACTGCGGCCAGGGCAGATGACGCACCTCGAACCTTGTTTTGGGGTCGGCCTTCAGCGCTGCCTCGCGCAGCGCGGCAATCGCGTTCAGGTCGCCGGAAAAGCCCGATACCGCGCCGCTCTTCACGCTGACGGCACCGCAGGGCATGGCGGCGGCCTGTTCGCTCACCATCTGCGCGGCGCTCTTGGGCGCTGCCGGTGCTGTACCGGGTGCGGCAGGAGGCACCGGCGCTTCGAGCGAATAGGCTTCCCCGGTCAGCAGCCGGAAGGTCGCATAGTCGATCCAGGCATAGCCCTTGTCGCCCCAGATCGGACCCCAGCTGTTCATGATGCGCAGCGCCTGCCGCTCCTCATCATAGCCCACGATCGCCATAGCGTGATAACTGGCCTTGTCCGGCTTTTCCGCACGGGCATAGATACCATTGCCCCGATGCGCCTTGAAATCGGCAGGCACGGGCATGGCGAAGATGACCGGTGCGCCGCGTGCCAGCGCACCTTTCACGTCGTCCAATATGATCGGCGTGCGCCAGTCATCCTTCACCTCGCGGTCGACCGCGCGCCAGTCGAGCAGGCGATAATTGCCCGCCTTGGCTTTCAGCGCTTCGGGCGCGGGGATCGCGCATTTGGTCATGTCGTCGGGGAAGTCGGCCAAGCTGACCGTCCCCTCATTTTTGAGCAAAGTCAGCGCCTGAACGATGCTGATCGTCCCGCTGCACGGTGACCCGGCCGGACGCAGCCGGTTATAGACATAGGCCGGACTCATCTGGTCGGCAGGAGCGGCCGGCTGCACAGCCTTGTCACGGAAATTCAGGAAAGTCCGCGCGGCATAAGTGGTCGCCCAGGCAACGCAATTGGGTTGCGGTCCTTGCGATCCGGGCGGCGGATAGGCGTTGGACAGGTCCACCCGCTTGGGCAGATAGGCGCGAAACCGCCCCTGCTTGGGCAGTTTCGCATAATCTTCGGGAGAAACGGGTTCCGCACCGGTCATGAACTGCGGATCGTCCGCCTCCTGCGCGGATAGCGCCGAAAGGCCGACCCCCGACAACGCGAGCAATGCCGCAACACCCCAGCACTTGGCCCCATGCGTCATCGCCCGTTCCTCCCCTAGATAGGCTATATTAGAAGCGATAGCCGATGGTCAGCGTCACCGCGTCATAATCGAAATCATGCGAAAAACTGCTCGTGCCATGGGTGTAGATCAGGCCGATGCGCAGTTGCTCGGCCTTACTCTTCTGCTCCGCCTCGCGGGTGCGGACGCCAATGCTCAGCGCCGCTTCATGGACATTTTCATAGGATTGCGGATCGTCGGTCAGCTTGGTCCAGGTATAGCTGGCGCGCATAGATCCCTGCCGTCCGCCAAACATCCGCCCCTTGAACGGCAGCTGATAAGCCACGCCATTGCGGAAGGTGAAGACATTTTCCTTCAGATAGAAGGCTGGATCGCGACCCAGACCCCAATCGGTGGTGGTCGACCAGCCGATCATATTGCCGATGGTCAGGTCGCCGCGCCCGACCTGCGCGATCTTGTAGCGGCTGCTCGCCGACACGGTGATCAGGTCGCTGCTGGTCGATCCGAAAAAGGCACCCGCGTCGGTGATGCCATAGGCGATCCGTGGCGTGATCAGCCAGTTGGGCTGAACCGGAATCTCGATCCCGGTGGACAGCGTCCCCATCGTCGCGGTCGCGCCGTTGTTGACATGCAGGACGTTCAGCACAGGATCGATCAGCACGCGGGCGCGGCTGCCCTCGAACGGGCGCAGCGCCTTTTGATAGCGCAGCTCATAGCGCTGGCCCTCAACCCCTGCCGAACCCCAATAGCTGATCGCGCCGCCGATCGTATCGGCATCCCCCTCCATGTCGAAACCGGGCGTATCCGGGTCATCGTCATAGTCCAGATCATTCAGGTTGAGCGCCGTAGTCACCGCACCATGTTGCAGGCTGTTGGGACTGCCCACCGTCGCCAGATAGGGTGCGGCCTGCGCCATCCCCGGCACAACTGCCAGCAGTGCTGCCGTCGCCAGATATTTCTTCATCATCTCACCCCTTTTGCGGAACCGGCTTCCCTGTCCGGTTCCTGACCCCCATGAAAAACTGTCAGGACGCGCCGAGTATCTCGTCCGGGTCCAGATCACGTACGACCCGCAGCCCCGCATCCTGCCGCCGCTTGGTCGGCGCAACGGTGAAGCGATTGGCCGATCGCAGCGCGTCGGGCGCGCTCTCGAACGATCCGCCACGGATCACCCGCGTCCGGCACGACTGGTCGGTGCAGCCCGACGTCCATTCCCACACATTGCCCTGCATCTGGTTAAGACCAAGGGCGTTGGCGGGATAGCCGTTCACGCTTTCGGGATAGCCGCGATAGGGGGCGGTGTCCGATCCGCGATAGCGGGCAGTATGGTCATAATTGGCCTGGCTCGGTGCGATATCGTCGCCCCAGGGAAAGGCGCTCGGCGTACCGCCCCGGCTGGCATATTCCCACTCCACCTCGGTCGGCAGGCGATAGGTGCGCCCGGACTTGACCGTCAGCCACGCCAGGAACGCCTGCGCATCCTCATAACTGATGTCGGTCGCCGGGATCAGCGGGTTGGGATTTTCCTTCGCCCAATTGCCCAGCTTCGTGCAGGCATTGTCGCGCACGCAGCCATTCCATTCCGCGATCGTCACTTCATAGACGCCGATCGCAAAGGGCCGCTCGATCCGCACATTGGTCTGTACCGGCTCGTCGCTGCCGCGTCCCGGCTCGGATGCGGGCGATCCGAACGGCGTGGTCCCGGCGGGGATGGCGCGCATCCACGGGCAGTTGGCGCAATCATAGAAGCGGTCGTTCGCCGTCCGGTCACAGGAAATGAAGCAGGGCGGCGCGCCCTGAAGCCCATAGTCAAAGGTCGGCTTCTGGAAATTCTTGCCCGATGACAGCGCGACCCGATCCGACACGCGCTTGAGGGCATCGGCGATATTCTGTTGCGGGCGGCGGATTTCCTCGGCCAGCACCTTGGAAAAAATGCCATCGTCAAAGGCAAACTGGTCCGCACTGGTGGAAAAGGCGACCAGATAGCCCTGGTCGGGCCGGATCGCGGCGGCAGGCGCGCGCACCATGCGGCGCAGGCCCTTGCTCCCGGCCAGCTCGCCCACTGCGCTGGTTTCCACTCCGGTCTGGTCGGCGATCATCTGCGCCAGCGAGGGCGGCGGCGCGGCCAGCACGTTGCGGCACATGTCCAGCACGATCAGCATGGTTTTCGCGCCAGAACCCAGCAGGTTGCGGGTCAGTGCGGCGCGGGTCAGCGTCGCCGTCTCCGCCGTCACGTCGCGCCCGGCATCGACCGGCAACAGCATGACGTCGCCATAGCTGCCCAGCGCCGCGCCATGGCCGGAAAAATAGAGCATCCCGAACGCCTTGGGTCCGGCAGCCGTCAGCTTGGCGCGGAAGTCGGCGATCGCGGCCAGCATCGCGTCACGCGACAGGTCGCGGCGCACCTGCACCGGTCCCTCTCCGCCCGCATCGACAAAGCCGGTAGCGTTGAGCGCAGCGGTGATCTTGTCGCCATCGGCATAGGTGGACGCCAGCTTGTCGAACGACTGGTAGGCGCCATTGACGATCACCAGCGCCAGCCGGGGTTCGTCCGCGGCCTGCGCTGCCCCGCCGCCAGCCAGAATTGCGACCAGCAGGCCCAGCGCTGCCATGGCGCGGAACAGGGGCGCAAAAGACAAAGCAGCGCGCGCGATCATTTCACTGCCTTGCGCGGCGCGAATTCCACTTGAGTGACGATCTGGTCGACCGAATCGACATGCAGCACTGCATCATAGGCGCGCGCGGCCTTGTACGGTTCGGCAGGGCCGCCGCCGAACAGTTTGGCCAGGAAGCCGCCAAGGCCACGTCCCTTCTGGCAATAGGGGCTGACCGTGACCATGCCGCCGCTCTTTTCAACCTCGTTCAGCCAGGCGCCCAGCGGCGCGGGCGCTTCATTGGCGACCGGATAGGGCGAATCGAGATCGACCACGACGGTCTTGCCCCGCCGCAACTTGCCCTTGAGCGCGCGGTCGAACCGGGCGGGGTCGGCAAAGCGAAGCGTGGGCTTGGCCACCGGCCGGTCGCAGGCTTTCAGCACGGCCGGTGCCGGAACAGGAGCAGCCGCAGGGACTGGCCGCGCGCCGACAGGATCGGCGGGACGCAACTTTACCGGCGCGATGGCATTGGCCGCAGGCGGCCTCGCGGCGGGTTGGGGTGTGGGTGCTGGAGCGGCTTGTTGCCCATTCGCAACATTATTGGTGGACGGTGCTTCGGGGGCGATGATGCGCACGCCGCGTGCCGCGGCGCCATCGTTCGCCTCGCCTTGCGCTGGTGTTGCGGACGGGTTGGCCTGCGCCAGCACGGCGGATGCCATGCCCAGCGAAAGTCCCACAGAAGCAATGGTTAAGAAGCTTCTGACTATTATCATCGTTCCCCCCTGAGTCATGATATAGTTATTGCTCCCCCAACCATTATGAGATTATGGGGTTATAACTAATCAGGCAACAAAAAAGCGCGGGAGATTCCAAGTGGCGAAGGGGCTTCGTGGACTCTGGGCAACAGTATTAACGGCATTTATCACAATATTGGCATTTCCTTCGATCGCCAGAGCCGAAACCCGTGCCTTGCTGGTCGGCGCCTGGCAGTTCCGCTCTCCCCTGATCATGGATCTGGCCGGTCCCGAAAATGATCTTGCAGCGATGGAAACAGTGATTCGCGGCCAGGGTGCCAGCGATGTCACAGTGTTGCGCAATGACGGCGTCAGTCGCACAACCGTCGAAACCGCACTCCATGCTTTGGGGCTTCGCTCCAGGCCGGGCGACTGGATCTTCCTTTACTATACCGGCCATGGTGCGCTGGCCGAAGCCAGCGTCAAGGGGACGCGCGACGGCGATACCGACCAGTTCCTGCCGCTGCCCGGTTTTGATCCCGACAGCAAGGACGCCGAACGCTTCATCGTCGACAAGGATTTCTACACCTGGCTCGCCCTCTATGTCCCGCGCGGGGTGCAGGTGCTGATGATGGCCGACACCTGCCATTCCGGCACGCTCCACCGCTCAGTCGATCCGCGCGCCATGGGCATGACCCCGCGCCTGACGCTGGGCGGCCGCAATGTGGAGCTGGGGTCGCGCCCCGCGCCGCGCTTCGCCAGCACGCTGGCCTCGGTCGAGGGTGCGGCGCTTACGGCGACGCGGGAGGATCTGCCCAACCTCTTCTATATCAGCGCCGCCCGTGACGATCAGGTCGCCTGGGAAAACGCCCTGCCGGTCGAGGGTGCGCCGACGCGCGGTTTCCTCACCTGGTCGTTCGAGCAGGGGCTGACCACGCCGCGCGCCGATGGCAGGGGCATGGCGGCGGACCAGGATGGCGATGGCAAGCTGACCGTCGGCGAACTGGGCACCTATCTCAATGTTCAGGTCCGCATGTTGAGCGGCCAGCGGCAGGAAAGCAGCAGCATCATCCCGCCGGGCCGCGAAGGGCAGGGGCTGTTCGCCACCGTGCCGCCGCCGCCCGCACCCCCGGTCGCGCCGCCGCTGCCCGGCCTGTACGTCGCGGACGTCAAGGCGCGCGCCAGCGTCACCGGCAACGACCATCCCTGGCGCGTCCTGATCGATGGCAAGGGCGCGGACTTCGTCTGGGACAGTGCGCGTCAGATCATGCTCCGCCGCACCGGCGACATGGTCGCGCAAAATGTCAAAACCCTGCCTCAGCTGCGCGGGGTCATCGACAAATGGGCCGCGATCGAGGCGCTGCGTCCGCTCCTTTCCGAACAGCGCACCCGGCTGATGGTCGGCCCGCTCGAAAACGGCGCGCGCTACCCCACCGGCGCGCCGGTGACGCTGGCGCTGGCGCAAAAGGCCGGCGATCAGCCTGTCACCGCCCCCCAATATGCCACTGTGTTCAACATAGCGTCGGACGGCACGGTCCAGCGCCTGTTCCCGTCCGCGCCCTCGGACGGCGACGGTCGCCTCGCGCCTGGCCAGTCGCTTCCCGTCCTCGATAGCCAGGTGATCGCTCCCTATGGCGCAGACCATGTCGTCGCCCTGGTGACGCCGCAGCCGCCCGACGCCTTCCGCCTGCTGCTGCGCACGGTTGAAAATCAGCGCGCCGCCGCCCGGCTGGTCGCGCCGATCCGCGACCTGCTCGCCAGGGCGCAGGGGCAGGCCAGCCTGTCGATCGGCGAACTCTATACCGGCAACTGACGCGATGCCGGTCCTGCGCGCTTGTTTAATTACTCAGGATCACCGTCCGGCTCTTGGCCGCGCTCTTATTGCCGATGTCGATGCGATATTGGCCGGACGCGCGCGGCGTCACCGCGCAGACCGGCGCATAATCGGCATTGTCGTCCAGGCACAATTGTCGGCCCGACGCATCGAGCAGGCGGATATACATGCTGGTGCCGATGTCGCCGATCGCGCCGATGCGCAGCGGCTCGCCCCCCTTGGCCGTCACGGTGAAGCGATAGGCGTTGCGCGCGCCAACATCCTGCACCCGCCGCACCAGCCCCTTGCCAAATGCCGATGCGGTAACGCCGCGCCCCGCCGCCGACTGGGCCAGCCGTATCTGCAACAGCAAGGCCTGATCGTCGCGAGCCAGCGCCTTCGCCTCGGCAAACAGCGCGTCGGGCGAAAAGGCCGCGTCGCCCTCCGCCGGCACCTCGCCATCACTCATCGGCACCTGCTTGAGCATCCGCGCGGCGGCCAGCATCGCATAGGGATCACTCTCGCGCCGGGCAAAGTCGGCCACCTGCCGCGCGGCAATCGCCTGCGCGAACGGATCGGCGGGCTTGACCGCAGCGGGCGTGGCAACAGGCGCCGCCTCCTGCGCCATCGCGCCACCGCACGCCAGCATCATCGCCCCACTTGCGATTAGGATTTTGCGCTTCATGTCCAACCCTTTCAGCAAGATCATCTCCATTCCCGTGGATACTGCCGCGCTGGTCGGAAAGCCAGTGCTGAGCGGTGGCGCGGACCTGGCCAAACAACTCACCGCGCTGGTCGGCGGGGCAGGGGGAGGGCGCTATGCCGCCTTCATCAGTTATAGCCATGCGGACATGAAGGTCGCCCGCTGGCTCCACCGCGCGATCGAAAATTATCGCGTGCCCAAGACGCTGGTCGGCACGGCGGGAGATCGCGGCCCGATCCCTGCCCGGTTGCGGCCGATTTTTCGCGATGAGGATGAACTGGCAGGTGCCGCCGAACTCGGTCCCAAATTGCAGGGCGCGCTCGCCCGCTCCGACGCGCTGATCGTCATCTGCTCGCCAACAGCCGCCCGATCGGTCTGGGTCGACAAGGAAATTCGCAGTTTCAAGACGATCAACCCGGACGCCCCGGTGTTCGCGCTGATCGCGGCGGGCAAGCCCGGCGATCCCGACACCGATTGTTTCCCCGCACCCTTGCTGTTCGCGCTCGACGCCGACGGCGAACTGGATCGCAGCCAGCCGCTCGAACCCCTCGCGCCTGATCTCCAGAAGAATGACCGCAATATCGTCAAGCTCAAGCTGATTGCGGGGCTGCTCGGCACTCCCTATGCCAGCCTCTATCGCCGCGACCAGCGGCGCAGCCGCCGCATTGCCGCGGCGCTGGGGGCTTTCGCCTTTCTGCTGATCGTCGTGCTGAGCGGCCTGTCGATCGCTGCCTTCACCTATGCCCGCATGGCGGTGCAGCAGCGCAACGAGGCGCAGGCCGCGCGCAAACTGGCGGAGGAAAATGCCGACAAGGCCGAACGCCGCGCCTGGCTGGCCCAGGTCGCCGCGCAGGAAGTGCGGCGGCTGGCCGATGAGGGGAATAGCTGCCCGCCGCCGTGACGACATCCCCACGCCGTTCGGGCTGAGCCTGTCGAAGCCTCGTCCTTCACTTCAAGCAGTACGACCCTTCGACAAGCTCAGGGCGAACGGAGGAGGGAGCTAATCCCGCCAGCTTCGGTCCACCCGGTCGATCTGCCGCACCATCGCCTGAAAATCCGGCACGCCCGGCCCGACCGGCAATGTCACCCCGGCCAGATCGCGCTGATGCACCGCGATCACCTCCGCGCTCAGTTCCACCGGCGTCCCCGCCGCGCCCGCCGCCACCTGTATCTCGCAGGCGCGCTGGAGCATCCATTGCTTGAGGAACGCTTCGGGCAGGCTTTCCGCCATCACCAGCGTGCCATGGTTGCGCAGCATCATCACCCGCCTGTCGCCCAGATTGGCGATCAGCCGCGCGCCCTCTTCATCGCGAATCGTGACGCCCTCAAAATCATGATAGGCGATTCGACCGGCAAAGGCGGCGGCGTAGAAGCTGATCGGGCGCAATCCTTCGGCGGTGGCGCTTACCGCCATGCCTGCGGTCGTATGGGTATGGATGATGCAATGGGCATCGGGCAAATGGCGGTGAAACACGCTATGCTGGACAAAGCCCGCCCGGTTGACCGGATAGGGGCTGCCGTCCAGCACCGTGCCGTCAATGTCGATCTTGACCAGGTTGGACGCGGTCACCTCATGATAGCGGAGGCCAAACGGGTTGATCAGGAAAGCGCTGTCCTCGCCCGGCACGCGCACGGTGATGTGGTTGTAGATGAGTTCCGACCAGCCCATATGGTCGAAGATGCGGTAACAGGCGGCCAGTTGCTGGCGCGCCTCCCATTCGACGGGGGACATATCGGGGCGTTTTGCGGCGCTGGCCATGGGCGATCCTCTCTTATATAGTGGCAAATATCATTCACCTTCCGCGCACGTAAGTCCAGAGCGCGGGCTTTAGGGTTGAACTGCCGCGACTCTGCTGGTAGGGCGCGCCCCACACGGCGTAGGGTGACCTGCGACGACTCACAGGCTTTGCTATTGCGACGGGCTGTCGGGACGGATTGGAAAATCCCGGCAAAACGCTCGTTTTCGATTGGAGATTGACGGACTTATGCAGATCATCGTTCGCGACAACAATGTCGACCAGGCCCTCCGCGCGCTCAAGAAGAAGCTGCAGCGTGAAGGCGTGTATCGCGAAATGAAGCTGCGTCGTCACTACGAGAAGCCCTCGGAAAAGCGCGCCCGTGAAAAGGCCGCTGCCGTGCGCCGCGCCCGCAAGATGGACCGCAAGCGCGCCGAGCGCGACGGCGCGAAGTAAGCGCCGCCGGGGCGGCCCGCGCCGTCCCGCTTTCCTGCTGCCTGCCCGCCCATAATTGCGAGACCGATCGCCATGTCCATTACGGCCGTTCCCCTTCGTCCTATCGCCAGGGGGTCTTTGACGCGCCTCTGGATTGGTGTCGCCGCGCTTGCGCTGGCCGCTGGTGGCCTCGCCTGGGCCGGGCAGCAGGGCGTTGAAGCATCGCCCTCCACCTTCATGGCGCAGAATGCCGATGCCGATGGCGTGATCACCACCCCGTCGGGCCTGCAATATAAGGTGGTGGCCGAAGGCACCGGCCCCAGCCCGACCACCGCCGACGTGGCGCTGGTGGGCTATAAGGGGACGCTGCTCGACGGCACCGTGTTTGACGAGAATCCGCAGGCGCCGATGCCGATCGACGGCGTCGTCCCCGGCTTCTCCGAAGGCCTGCAAAAGATGAAGAAGGGCGGCAAATACCGCCTCTGGATTCCGCCGCAGCTTGGCTACGGCGATCAGGCGGCCGGCCCGATCCCCGCCGGTTCGATCCTGATCTTCGACGTCGAACTCCACGACTTCAAATCCCGCGCCGAAATTATGCAGATGCAGCAGATGATGCAGCAACAGCAGGGCGCAGGCGCACAGCCGCCCCGCTAAGGGCGCGCAAAGCCGGATGAGACAAAAGGGGCCGCCCAGTCGGCCCCTTTTTTGTGCGCTGGAGAGGATGACAGCGGCGAGAAGCAACACGCCCTTCTCCCTTGGGGGAGAAGGATACGAAGCCTTGGCGACGCAGTCGTCTAGGCAGAGTTGGATGAGGGGGATCGACGCGAGTGGCGCGCGTCCGCGTGAGGCCGTGACGCCCTCACCCAGCTACGACTAAGGCTGCAAGCAGCCAAGTCTGCGCAGCCCTCTCCCTTGAGGGAGAGGGGGAGCGTCCGTAAGCGACCAATGCAGGTAATAGG